>JAUXUR010000033.1 GCA_030680745.1 Alphaproteobacteria bacterium | reverse complement strand
AGGAGGGGTGATGCTCGTTCACCTGTAGCCTTTCAAGTCATTTAACTATATATTACGTCATGCCAAATTTCTAATAATTAAAGTATGTTTTATAGTACTAACAAAAAGCCATAGACTTTTATACGTTTATTTTCAATTAATTA
This sequence comes from Alphaproteobacteria bacterium, assembly GCA_030680745.1. Taxonomy (NCBI): domain Bacteria; kingdom Pseudomonadati; phylum Pseudomonadota; class Alphaproteobacteria; species Alphaproteobacteria bacterium. Next base: position 13,412 of record JAUXUR010000033.1, on the reverse strand, counting down.
AATATATATTTTTATATTTTATTGAATTCATCAAAATTTTATGATATCTTTTTGCGTTATTAAATATTTATATTTTTTTATTAAACGGAGGCTTTTATGGTAAGAAAAATATTAAAAAATTTTTTGTTTGTTTTGTTCATATTGAATGCGACTTTTATTGATGCGCTTCTACCTGATTATGAATATAGCAAAAATATGCCAATATATCTTAAAGTTTATATTGATGAATTGGCTGAACAACAAATTGAAGGGGGGGTAAAAACAGAAGAAACAATCAACGAATTTCGTCAGCAAAAAGAAAATAAATATTTACCTCTTTTGGCGAAGATCAAAAAAAATAAAAATAAGGCTGAAATTAATTTTAGATTTGATAAAAAATTTCCAAAAAACAATAAAGGAATGTTATTAAATCTTGTTGCTATTCTTTTGGAAGCTGAAGAACTAAATGAAGATGGTGTAAACGATTTTATCCAGCCAAGACATGATCGGATTGTAAAATATAGAAAAACGGAATGTAAGCAATATCGGAAACAATATGAACAATCTGATAAATATAAAGAATCTCGGAAAAAATATACACAATCGGATAAACGTAAAGAATATAAGAAAAAATATTACCAATCGGATAAAGGTAAAGAAACTCAGAAAAAATATTATCAACGTAAAAAATTATTGGCCCAACAAGGCGATCAAAACGAACAGCAGAGACTTTTAAGCAAAGTGCAATCATTAAATGATGAGAAAGTTCAGACCCTTATAGATGCTTCTTTTGTGCCAAATACACCATGTTTATTTGACATTCCAACGCCTCAAACCCCTTCGGTCGCTCAATATTTGTTAGATCTTTATCAAAATGGAAAATCGAGCGTTTCCTTTGATGATGCTATGGAAGATGCGATTTATGAAGATGATTCGGAATGTGAAGATGAAATCCTACAAGAAGATATGGAGTTTAGTGAGAGTATTATGCCTGGTAAACGAAAAGAGTCTTGGTGTAATGATAATGAGTCTAAAAAAACTAAAATTAGATGATTAGTTTTATAAAGGGGCATTACTATATGCCCCTTTACTTTTGATAATTTTTTATCCCTTCTTAACGAAATTCGCCATTACTTTTTTAATACCTGTTTTACCAAAATCAATATCTAATTTTTGGCCATCTGTGCCTAACACTGTTCCATTACCGAATTTTTCGTGGAAAACTTGATCGCCTGGTTTATAGCCAGAATCTTTGGGTGTCAAAACTTCCCAATCATAATGTCCCGTATTTGAACTACTGCCATAGACAGGCGATTTAAGCTGACGTTGTGGCGCACTGGATCCATAAGACCTATTACCAAAAGAAGGTTCTCGATTATAGGAGCTATTATCATTGTTTTTATAAGGGGAGGCGACACCGCGTGGGGAGGACTCTATAATGTTTTCTTTGGGGAGTTCAGCTAAAAAGCGGGAAGGGTAGGCGCTTTGCCATTGATTATACATACGTCTATTGGCGGCATAGGTGATGAATGCTTTTTTCTTGGCGCGCGTCAAGCCCACATAAGCTAAGCGACGTTCTTCTTCAAGTGCTGAAGAACCACCTTCATCGAGTGATTTTTGATGCGGAAATACACCTTCTTCCCAACCAGGAAGAAATACGGTTTCAAATTCTAGGCCTTTGGCGCTGTGAAGTGTCATTAAGATCACTTCATCACCTGAATTTTTTTCGGCGCGTTCGGTAACAAGGCTTACATGCTCTAAAAATCCTTGTAGATTTTCGAATTCACTCAAGGCACGCATTAATTCTTTTAAGTTCTCAAGACGACCTGGCGCTTCAGGGGTTTTATCATTTTGCCACATCGATGTATAGCCTGATTCATCGAGCATTTGCTCGGTCAGATTCGCGTGGTCTGTGTAATTTAAAAGATCGCGCCAACGTTCGAAATCATCGATGAGTTTTTTCATGTTACGCTTGACTTGAGGGCGTAATTCATCGGTTTCAACCAATTCATAGGCAATGGCGTAAAGTGATTTTTTTTGTTCTCGCGCTAAATTATGCAGCATTTGAACACTTTGTGGTCCTATGGCACGTTTGGGGACATTTAAAATGCGCTCGAAGGCAAGTGAATCATCGGGTTGGACAAGAACACGCATATAGGCGATGGCATCACGAATTTCTTGACGTTCATAAAAACGTAAGCCGCCAATGACTTTGTAAGGCAGGCCAATTTTAATGAAACGTTCTTCAAATGCGCGGGTTTGAAAACCTGCACGGACAAGGATCGCAATTTGATGTAATTTATGGCCTCGATGATTCAGCGTTTCAATTTCATCAAGCACAAAACGGGCTTCATCTTCATTATCCCAAACGCCACGCACGGTAATTTTTTCGCCACCATCAACATCGGTCCATAATGTTTTTTCAAGTCGATTTTCATTATGTGAAATAAGCGCTGATGCACAACTTAAGATATGACCTGTTGATCTGTAATTTTGCTCAAGACGCACAACCAAGCAGCCCGGGAAATCTGTTTCAAAACGCAGAATATTCTTCACTTCAGCGCCGCGCCAGGAATAAATAGATTGGTCATCATCACCGACACAACACATATTTTTATGTTTTTGGGCCAGAAGACGAAGCCATAAATATTGCGCAACGTTCGTATCTTGATACTCATCCACCAAAATATATTTAAACATTGTTTGATATTGAGATAATATTTCAGGATGTAATTCAAACAGCGTTAAGCAATGAAGCAATAAATCACCAAAATCCATGGCGTTCAGGATTTGGAGTCTTTCTTGATACAATTTATATAAGTGACCTAAATAAGAATCTTCGCCACCTTGTTGTAAGACGCGTTCAGGGGTAAGACCTCGATCCTTCCAGCGCTGAAATTGGCCTAAAATGGATTTAGGGACCCATTTTTTATCGTCAATATGTTCAGCTTCAATGAGTTGTTTTACAAGGCGTAATTGGTCATCAGCGTCTAAAATGGAAAAGCTGGATTTAAATCCAAGCAATTCAGCATGACGTCTTAAAATACGGGTACCTATTGAGTGAAACGTCCCAAGCCATAAACCTTCAACGACATTGCCGACCATATGGCCAACACGTTCTCTCATTTCGCGTGAAGCACGATTGGTGAAGGTGACCGCGAGTATTTCAAAGGCGCGTGCTTTGCCTTGGAATAACAAATTAGATAGACGAGAGGTTAAGACTTTTGTTTTACCCGTACCTGCGCCTGCGAGTACTAAAACGGGGCCATCAAGATGTTCAACAGCTTTGCGTTGTTCACCATTTAGGCTTGAAAGTAAATCATCTTGTGGTGTGTTTTGCATATGTTGTACTGACATTCTTAACCTTAATAATAGTTTTTAGTTAACCCGAAGTTGAGGTTATTTTTAGAAACATGTTCTGTTTCGTTGTTGCGCGTTTCCCATTACTTAGATGGGCGGGCTTTAAAAGGATAACAATTACATCCTTCATTGTGGGCAGTGGAGCTGCGTGGCAATCTTCCCTCCGTCGTCATTGCGAGGGGCCAAATTTAAAAAGGGGCCCCGTGGCAATCTCCTTGAAAAATTGAGATCGCCACACCCTCTAACGTGGGTTCGCGATGACGATGTGGGGAGAACATAGCACTTTAGCAGATGTTTAAGTATAGTATTTTCCATTTAGGTTAATAGGGTGTTAAACAGCTATCATGTAGGAAAAGACTACACCTCATTCCTCATACTTTCTCTTAATTTAAAGCAAAAACATTATATAATCGTTAGCATTTTGAACGAATATAATCAAAATAGCAGGTTATGTCTCATTAAGGAAGGATTTGCATGCTTGTAATTTAATAAAATTTTTAAATTTATTTTTTTGCTTATCAATGAAGGTGATAATGTACACGTGAAAACAATTTTTTACCAAAAGCCCTTCAAAAGAAGGGTTTTTTTCACCTCTCCCCTTGTGGGAGAGGTCTCGACCAAAGGGAGCGGGTGAGGGGTATTTTACAATTTTGAAGAGATGAGTATTTGTTTAGCAATGCTTAGATTATGGCATGATGGTATTGCACTTTGTAAACGCTTTAGATACCCCTCACCCGTCGCTGCGCGCCGACCTCTCCCACAAGGGGAGAGGTAAAACCGAAGCAATTTCATTTTTTGTCCGGTAGATTGATAAAAATCAATCAGGTGGAAATAAAGTCGAATTTTTTGTTATGATGCGTGCTCTACTCCCATGTTTTTGAAAATAGACTTTTTCACCTTTTCTTGATTTTTCTTTTGCTTCATCTGGTGTTATATAGACAATAGCTCCATCAGGGTTTTTAACAAAAAATTGTCCAATTTTTGCAGCATTCGTATCAAATGCAATAAAACCCAAGGATAATAAAATGAATGTTTTTACGATTAGTTTTTTCATTGTGTTCCTCCCTAAACTCATACAATCATTTTAATGCATGAATTATTAAAAACTGATTAATCTTTAGATAGTTTTTCAATTATTTTATTGTAATAATGAAAGTAATTTTTTTCTTTGAAAGAAGCATTTCGATCAGATTCTTCACGGATTTTTAGTTCAATAGGGATTTCACCCAAAAAAGGAATATCCAATCTTTCTGCAGCTTTTTTGACACCATCTTTGTCAAAGATATAATGCTTTTTGTCACATCCATCGCAAATGAAATAGCTCATATTTTCAATCATACCTAAAATGGGTACATGCGTTTTCTTAAACATCTCAATGCCTTTTAAAGCATCTTGGATGGCGATTTCTTGGGGGGTTGAAACAATAATGGCGCCCGTTAACGCCAATTTTTGCGCAATCGTTAAATGAATATCGCCTGTGCCGGGCGGCATATCGATGAGCAAATAATCAAGTTCGCCCCAAGCGACTTGATAGATCATTTGTTGGACAGCGCTTGATACCATGGGGCCGCGCCAAACAGCAGCGCCATCTTTTGGCATGAGGAATCCAATGGACATGGCTTTAATGCCATGTTTTTCAAGTGGCACAATCATTTTGCCATCGCTTTGCGGTTTATCATGAATATCCATAAGAAGCGGGATGGATGGACCATAGACATCAGCATCTAAGATGCCAACTTTGAAGCCTTTTTGTTGAAGTGTTTGTGCTAAATTAATCGTTGTTGTTGATTTGCCAACACCCCCTTTTGCAGAAGAAATAGCAATTTTATGCTTAATATTTAAGGGTGGCAAAGCAGGTTCACTGAGTGTTTGTTTTGATGTTGCGATATTGATCGTGACATCTCCAAAGTTCTTTTTGAGCGTGATTTCACAATTTTCTTTAATTTTTGGCATAAATTCAGCATCAGCTGGAGAATAATCAAGAATGAATGTAATTTTGTTTTCTGTTGCAGAAAGACCTTTCACAAGGTTTAAAGCAACAATATCTTTTGCAGATTTTGGATGAAGAATGCTTGATAAGATGTTTAAAACATTTTGTTTTTCAAGGATTAATGTCATTTTCGTTATACTTTCGTGTATTGATGTTCTGCTCAAATCCGTATATGAATGATATATGAATTATATTTTGAATGTGTAGGGTAGAATCACATGACTTCGAATAATCAAGGCGGCGGCCCCTGGGGTAGCGGCCAAAATCCATTGGGCAAAAACCCTTGGGGAAACAATTCAGGCAATAATAATGGGAATCGTGGTGGTAATGGACCCCGTCCTCCTGAATTTGGTGAGTCCTGGAATAAAGTTAAAGATTTCTGGAATAATCACTCCTCTGGTAATACGAAGATGTGGATTTGGCTTATTTTACTGGCCATTATCGTTATTTGGGCATTAACAGGTATTTACCGTGTTCAACAAGATGAAAAAGGTGTTGTTTTACGTTTTGGTAAATGGACGGATACAACAGAACCTGGTCTTCGATATCATTGGCCTTACCCGATCGAACAATATATCCCCATTAAAGTGACCGCAGTGAACCAAGTTGAAATCGGTTTTAGAAGCGATTCTAGGGGCGAAGCCAAAGAAGTTGAATCAGAAAGCCGCATGATCACGGGTGATAAAAACTTTATCAACGTGAATTTTGTTGTTTATTGGATGATTAAAGATCCTGGCAATTATTTATTCAATGTACGTAATCCTGAACGTGCTGTTAAAGATGCTGCTGAAAGTGCGATGCGTGACGTGATTGGGTCAACCCTTATTCAACGCGCAATGACAGAAGGTCGTGAAGAAATTGCAGCTTCCGTGCGTGAATTATTACAATCCATTTTGGATAGTTATGGGGCAGGGATTGAGATTAGATCGGTTGCACCGAAATCTATTGATGCGCCAAAACCCGTTGTTGATGCATTTAACGAAGTCTTGCGTGCTAGTGCTGATAAAGATCGCTTGCGTAATGAAGCGGAAGCCTATCGTAATGGTATTATTCCTGTCGCACGTGGTGAAGCCGAAAAAATAAATCAAGATGCGCTTGCGTATAAAGAAAGTATTTTGAATCGCGCACAAGGTGACGCGCAACGTTTTAAATCCATTTATGAATCCTATAAAGTTGCAAAAGATGTAACAACAACTAGGATGTATATCGAAACAATGGAGCAAGTGCTTAAAAATTCAGCGAAACTTATTTTGGGTGATGAAAAATCAAGTGGTGCCTCACCAGTTGTGCCTTACTTGCCGCTTCCTGAACTTAAAAGACAAATTCAAGGTCCTGAAAATGCTGTCCCACAGCAACAACAACAGCCATTAGGAGGACATTTATAATGTCTAAAAAATTATTATTCTCGTTGGTCGTTCTAGCGGGTCTTATCATTTGTGCTGTTGATTCGTTTTTCATTATCAATCAAGCGCAGCAAGCGTTGGTGTTGCAATTTGGTGAATATAAAACAATTCACACAACACCTGGTATCAAATTTAAAATACCTTTCATCCAAGATGTGTCTTATCTTGAAAAAAGGGTAATAGATGTAGCGCCACCTATTCCACAAGTATTGCTGTCGGATCAAAAACGTATCGATATTGATGCTTATGCACGGTATAAAATTATTGATCCATTAAAGTTTTACCGTGCTGTTCGTTCAGAAGCGCGTGCGCAGGAACGTTTAAGCGGGTTGCTTGACACGAATTTACGTAAAGTCTTGGGTTCCGTTACATTGACGGCACTTTTGTCGGCTGAACGTAAAAATATCATGACAAAGATTCGTACAGAGCTTCAATTAAACTCAACAGAATTGGGGATTGATATTATTGACGTGCGTATTGTACGTGCAGATTTACCCCAACAAACAAGTGAAGCGATTTACAGATCCATGCGAAGCGAACGTGAACGCGAAGCATCAGAATTTCGTGCGCAGGGTGCGGAGCTTGCACAAAAGATTAGATCAAGTGCTGAACGTGAACGTACTGTTATTATTACAGAAGCACAAAAAGAATCTGAAATATTACGCGGGCAGGGTGATGCACAAGCGATTCAAGTTTACGCTGATGCTTATCAAATTGATCCACAATTCTATGATTTCTATAGAAGCTTAGAGGCTTATAAAACATCACTTTCAAAAGGAGATACAACATTGTTGTTGTCACCTAATAGTGAGTTTATGAAGTTTTTTGGCAAAAAAATTGGTCGTCAATAAAATCGTTCAGATTATGGGCAAATTCGTCGTCAGGCATCCGCTTCCGATACTCATGTACGAAGAAGTACACTCCGTTTCGGTTCTCTGCCTTTCTAGACTTTGCCTCATAATCTGAATGATTTGTTAAACTAGAATATATAAACAAATAATAAAAAACAGAGCAAAAATTTTGTATCTGTCCCCTTAACAAAACAGTTGAAATGCTATATATTGTAACATATTTCTTTTAACTGTTTTGCTACACTATTTACAGGAGAGTGAGTACAATGAAGCGCAGAACATCATTAAAATTTTCTCAAATAAGTTTTATTTTAGCTATTACGTTACTACCACTGAGTCAAGCACAAGCAACTGAAGCTTCCGCTGAGCCTTTACCACAAGGTCTTGTGCAATTGCCAGATTTTAGTCCGGTTGTTGATAAGGTTAAAAATGCTGTTGTCAACGTGACAACAACCCAGATGGTTAAAGCAAACCCAACAGATATGTTGCGCGAGTTTTTTGGTTTTGGATTTGGTGGACCTGGTATGGGTGGACCACAAATGGAAGAACCTCGTCGTCAAATGCGACCAGCACAAGCATTGGGAACTGGTTTTGTAATTGATCCAGATGGATATATTGTAACAAATAACCATGTTGTTGAAGATGCTAAGGAAATTAAAGTTACTTTCCAAGATGGCTCTAAAATAAATGCAAAAATTATTGGGCAAGATAAAGATACAGATCTTGCCTTGTTAAAAGTAGAAACAAAGAAAAAGCTTCAAGTTATAGAATGGGGTGATTCTGATAAACTTAAGGTAGGTAATTGGGTGCTTGCTTTTGGGTATCCTTTCCGTTTAGGCCTTACAATGACAAAAGGTGTCGTGTCAGCTTTAGGACGCAACATTGGTGGTGGACCATTTGATGATTTCATTCAAACGGATGCGCCTATTAATGTTGGTAATTCGGGTGGTCCATTGGTTAATGCAAGTACAGCCCAAATCATTGGTATTAACACGGCTATTTTATCGCCATCGGGTGCTAGTGCTGGGATTGGTTTTGCGATTCCTTCATCGACAGCGCGTCCCATTATCGAAAAACTTAAAGCAGGCGGCAAGGTTCAGCGTGGCTCGATTGGTGTTGCTATAGACAAGCTTCGTGATGATGTTGGTAAGTCTTTGGGTCTAAAAGAAGATGTTGGTGCTTTAGTTGTCAATGTTCAAGATGAATCACCAGCTAAAGAAGCAGGCGTAAAGCCTGGTGACGTGATTTTATCATTTAATGGCCATGAGATTAAAGACGATTCAGGCCTCGTTAAAGCTGTTGCTAATACAGAGATTGGTAAAACAGTTGAGATGAAAGTTTGGCGTTCAAATGAAGGTGGTGTGGGTGCTGAAGTAACACTTAAAATTAAAGTTGGTGATCGTACAAAGATTTTTGGCGATGGTAAACATGATGCTGAAGGAACTCAAGGCAAACAAGACAAAAAATCAAATGTATTAACGATTGATGTTCTTGGATTGACGTTCTCACCAATTACGCCTGCTCTTAAGGAAAAATATGGTATTTCCAAGAAAATAAGTGGTGTTGTTATTGTTGATATGGATCCTATGAGTCCTGCACGCGGGCGTTTAAAAGTAGGTGACGTCATAACAAAAGTTGGTCAAAAACCAGTAACATCCGCTAAAGATATTGAAAATGCAATTGCAGAAAGTCGTAAAGCAGATAAATCTGTGTTACTTCTTTGGGCAAATAGATCAGGAAGTGAAAACTTTATCACGCTCCCGATTCCTGAAGATATGGGTGTAGTCGAAAATGAAAAAAAGGCTGAGTAATTTTTTTCATTAGACTGGATATCAAGAAAAACCCCGTTTAGACGGGGTTTTTTTGTTTGAACGTAAAAATAAATTGTTATAGTCAAATGACTTGAAAACGCTACAAGTGGATGGGCACCATCCCTCCTCCTATGCCTCCCAAAAGTGTGAACGCCACCCTCTTCCTACGTCCCGCGACTTGTTCGCGGGATCCAGAAAGCGTCCAAAAAGTTTCAATAAACGATTTCTGTACACTTTTGCACCATGGATCCCTCGGACAAGCCGCGGGACGTAGGAAGTTTGTAGTATTTTCGAATCATTTTGTTATATATAAGATTGTTGAAATTAAAATTGTTGATAGGAAAATCTAAATTGATTAAATTAAAAAATTTATCTAAAAGAATTGTTTTACTCTTTATTCTTTTTTGCTTTTTTGAAAATCATTTAGTAGAAGCTACTAAAATATTAATTTTTGAGCCATTAGGTTTTTTTGAGCCTCTGTACAAAAATTCATTCACAATTCATGAAAGTTATTCTATTGGTGAAAAGACTATTTTTAAAAAAAGAAATGAAGAACAAACAAGTCATGCACTTGATATTTTGTCTGTTTATGATTCTTACAACCCCGAATTAACTGAAATTGACGTGCTTTACAAGGATGAAGAGTTATTTAATTCTTTTTCAAAAGAGGGTGGTACTTATCAAAAAATTTGCGATAATTTTAAGACTTTTTTAAAAGAAAAAAAATATGACATTATTTCTTGTTCATTTTATCCATGTTTTGGTTATGATTTACCTCTTTTAAAAGCTATAATGGATACTTTAATTGAAACAAATACATTTCTTTTCATTCTTGCAGGAAATCATAACAGACAAATTTATTCTTCATTCGAGACGCTTTTAGCGCATGAAGGAGTTAAAAATATACTTTTTGTGGGTGCATGCGATACTGATGGTAAGAAGGAACATTATAGCAATTACTCAAATTTCTTATCACGTGATCATTTTGTTTATACAAAAGGCAATTTTGTAAGAAACAATGAAGAAATTGAGGGCACTTCTTTGGCGACACCCTTTCTTGCAGCATATGCAGCACGACTCAAAAATGAAAACCCTGATTTAATGGTTTTTGATCTTAAAAACATGATTCTTGATAAGGCGATTCTTACTGATCCTAATGATCATACCTTGGGGCTTGGTTATATTTCACCTGAATAAGAGTATAGTCGATAGACATTGGAAGGATACATCGTCATGCCTCACTCATGTATATAAGGATACACTTCGCTCGTTGTTCCTTGTCTACTCCTCAAGTCTATCGACTATAGTCTAACATCGAAAAAATTAAAGATTATTAGTTAGGAATATCAAATGCTTATTTATTCTTACGCCAATTAGATACATTTTTATTGTGTTTTTCAAGGCTCTCGGCGAATTCGTGGCCGCCTTTGCCGTTTACAACAAAATAAAGCTCTTTAGTCGATTGGGGATTTAAAACGGCAGCAAGCGTATCTTTGCCAGGATTGCAAATGGGCCCGGGCGGTAATCCTTTGGATATATAGGTGTTGTATGGGCTTGGGAAGGATAAGTCTTTACGCGATAAAGGTCTATCCAATATTGTTTCGCCTTTTGTAATGGCGTAATTAACAGTTGGATCGGCTTGCAACGGAATGCCTAGTTTTAAACGATTTATAAAGACAGCTGCAACACGTGGTCTTTCCTCGGGCAGACGTGTTTCTTTTTCAACGATAGACGCTAAAATAAGCGCTTCTAAAGGTGTTGAAAAAGGTAGGTCTTGAGCACGTTTGTGCCATAAATCACCTAAAGTTTCTTGCATTGATTTGTTCATTCGATTTAAAAGTGATGCGCGTTTATCGCCATATTCATAATAATAGGTTTCAGGCATTAAAACACCTTCAGGTGTATGGTACGGTAAATCACCTTTCAGATTTGTTAATTGGGCGAGTCTTGTCCGAATATCACTGACAGTATCGCCCTCTTTCACCAGAAATTTATGTCGAATGGTGGGGCCAAAAGCCAAATGGTCAATGATTTCATCAAGATTCATATGAGGTTTGAATCCATATTCACCATAACGTAATTTTTTGGCATTGCCTTTTAAAAGCGTGAAAGCTGAAAATAAAAATGAAGACGAAATAATTTGCTGACGAACAAGTTTTTGACCAATTTCACTTAAGCCATCACCTTGTTCGATGAGAACAACAGATTCATGTTGAAGGGGACCTTCTTGAGATAAAAAATGAAAGGTAAACCCGATAATAATAAGAATGAAAATAAAAAAATAAGCGAAAATATCAGCTAATGTACGTAATGATTTGCTTAAAAAATGTCGCATAGTTTTCCTTGATTATGGGTTATAGTCAATAGACGTTGGAAGGATACATCGTTACGCCTCACTTATGTATATAGGGATACACTTCGTTCGTTGTTCCTTGTCTACTTCTCAAGTCTATCGGCTATACATAAAATTTCTGAAATGTAGAAAATCAATATACATAATTTTTTGTTATTTGTGAATGCACATACTATTAAGGTTATAATTTTTAGAGCTCATTATAATCGTCATCAATGAGTGTTTTGATTAATATTTGGCTTAACCAATTTTCATATTCATCTGAGTTCCAATGTTGTTCAATCACAAGCATGCGATACAAATCGCGCCCTGTAAGAGCCCATAATATATCATGTGCTTTAGACGGATCGAGTTCTTTTTTAAAAGATTTTTCAAGCGCCATTGTTTTGATGGATTCTTCTAGCCTTGTATAGCGACGTTCTTCTCTTTCTTTTTCAAGCTGTTTGAATTCGGGTGCTAAAACGGCAGCACTTTGAAAAAGATGAAGTTGTGTGCGTTCAATATCGTACATTTGGCGCGACATTTTAGCAGCGATCATAAGGCGTTTTTTGGGTGATTTTTCTTGTTTGGTTTCTGCGTGCAACACATGGTGCGCAGGAAAAGCTTCATCCATTAAGGCGCCCAGAACACCGCGTTTGGATTTAAATAAAGCGTAAATTGTGGGCATTGACACTTCTGCCGTTTGTGCTAATTTTTCAATTGTTGCGCGTTCAAATCCTTCGGCTTCAAAAAGCTTTCTGGCTGAAATAAGAATGCGATTGCGTGTAAGGGCCGCTTGAGTTTCTCTAGATTCAGAAGTGTAACTTCTTCGTACTTTATTATCTTTGTTGTTCATAAAGTTTGTGTCTCGTAATTTGTTTTTTATAGGAAGATCCTAACATAGGTATGTTTTTAATGGTGAGAAATTAAATATATATACCCAAATAATCTGAAACTACCGCTTTTAGCCGATGACCTTTGGTCGCTTTTTGAACCAAAAATTTCTAAGGTAAAACAACTATCTATCGAAATTTTCGGCATCAAAAATCACCTCAAATCTCAGACTCAAAAATCGGCATTTCCAAATCATTTGGGTATAGTTATTTTTTTATATTGACACATTGAATGTAGTTAACTATAACCAATTTGAGGTATTAATAATGTTTAGAAGGAGATTATAATGGCTAAAAGTAATGTGGAGATTGCAAAAGAATATTGCACCTCTATGAGTGAGAAGAATATTGAAAAGATTGCGACTTATTTGCACCCTGATGTGGAATTTTTGGGACCACTATCAGAAGTTAAGGGAAAAGAAAAATATTGTGAAACCTTAAAAGGGTTTATGGACTTGTTTAAGACATATGACGTGCGTGTTATATGCAGTTCAGAAGATCATGTCATGTTGGCTTATGATGTGGAATTTTTTGAGCCTGCTATTACGGTGCGTACAGCTGCTTTATTGACTATTCAAGATAATTTGATTCAGAGGATTGAACTCTTTTTTGATGCTAGGCCTTTTGATATAGCGAAATAACTTGTAAATACTCATAGTACACGACACTTTTTTAATTTGATCTAAGGTATTGATTTTTTATAAGAAAACATAGTACAGACAAGATACAAAAAAAGGAGCTGTACAATGATAAAAATGAATACCTTAGATCAAGCAATAAATAATCACTTCGA
>JAUXUR010000032.1 GCA_030680745.1 Alphaproteobacteria bacterium | reverse complement strand
ACCTGAATTCGCCGTCAGTTTTATCCACCAGGATTTAGTAATTTTTTATCAATAGCTCGCAAAATATCTTTTTGAATTTTTGTTAACGTCACAATACGAGAAATTTTAAAATTCTTTTTTGTGTCTCTCATGTAAACTTTATACATTGTCTCTAAATGTTGCAATGCTTTTGACGGAGATAATTGTAATGGTTTCAGATATTCTTTCATGGCAATTAATAACGCGTATGATAAATAGCAAATCAATATATGCGCAATTACTCTGTCATACAACCAATGTCTAATCGGTCGTAATTGTGTAATTCCCTTAACACAACGAAATGCTTTTTCAACAACATCCTTATCAAAATAAAGTCGAACTATTTCTTCTTTAGAGAGTTTCCTTGTCGTAAAAATGCATGAATATCCGTCAAATTCTTCTGATTCGCATATTTTGTTTTTATTTATTTTTCCTTTTTTATTAAAATAATTTTCAATTCCATTTTTTATTTTTTTAGATTTTAATAATAATGATTCTGCATATTTAATTTCACAATGGCGCGATTCTTGCAGCGCATTTTCTTTTTTTCTGTTTAAGCAAATTGCCAATGTTCCTTTCACAGATCCAATTTTATATGAAATTAATTTTACGTAAAAAGTTGTTTTGTTACATTGCACGAAGTTATCGATATCTATAAAATTTTTCTTAATCAGTGGACGAATTTTCTTTTTAATATTCTTGTTAATAGGAACCCCACAAAGCGTATCCCACCCCAACTTACTAAAATCACCTATATTTTCAGCCGAAGTGATGCCTCTGTCGTAAACAATCATTCCTGATTTTATTTTATATTTTTTCATTGTGCCGACAAGATCTTGCAATGTTCTGGCATCGTGAATATTTCCATCAAATACTTTATGAAATAATGGCAATCCCTTATCTTGCGTTACTGCAAGTGCGATTTGAATCAATGGCCTACCTTTCACACCCTCTTTATCGTGACCTAATTTTGCAAGAGAACATTTTTTTCCATACAGATAGGTATTTGTGACATCGTAAACAAGACCTTTTTTCGCAACAGGAAATTTTTCATTCAATTTCTCAAATATATCCAACTGCAATCGCTCAACATTTATTTCATTGAATGAATCTAGTGCATTTAATAGCCTTTTTTCAGTAACTTTCTCAATGTTTAACAGCATAGCCAAATCAGTTTTTTCAAACCAAGATTTCATACAGCTGATACTTTGATAATTTAAACAATGAGCGTAAACGAGACTTAGAATTTCAGGAGAATAATCGCCAAGCATATCTGGCAATCCAATTTCTTCTGCGATATGATGCAAAACAATTAATGGACCATAAACTTTAACATCATCTACAACGATATCAGAAATTGATGAAGCGAGTTTTGTTTCACCATCAACTTCTTTTCCGATGTAGCGAATATGTTTTTGGACTGATTTACCGTCAACCCATTTATTTTCAACTTCAGCGAGATAAATTTTACCATTCTTTTTTATTTTTTTGATAAATGACACGGGCATCCTTGCGCTTAATGAATTCCTGGTGGATAAATTATCCACCAGAATAGCAAAAAATAATATATAAGCAAGCATTACGAGAATTCATTTGGATACTAATTTTACGGGGATTTTATTAAATTTAATTAACTTGCTAAATCCTGGTGGATAAAACTGAAGGCGAATTCAGGT
>JAUXUR010000031.1 GCA_030680745.1 Alphaproteobacteria bacterium | reverse complement strand
TTTAAACGTTTATCTCCTAAATCTATCAAACCATATTCACTTTCAGACCAATTCATGAATAATGCTCCCTAAAAAGAAAACATTGTCGCAAAAATTATATTAAAAATCAATAGGTTGAAACACTTATGGGTAATGATATGGTCGCGGGACGTAGGAAGGGGGTGGGGTTTATATTTATGGGTAATTATATGGTCGCGGACATAGTAAGGGAGTGGGTGGTCGTTAAATGTCAATAACCCATAACGAACTTTTAAAAAATTATTTCTTCCGAAAAGCATCTAATGTCACAACATTATTGCCATTATCTGAAGTTGGCGTTGTTGCATCTTCTTTATCAACTTTAGACGATTTTTTCGATCCAGTTTTAGACGTTGCTTTTGATTTTGAAGATTTTGCTTTAGTTTCTTCGATGTCTTCGATCTCATCGCCTAAATCAGGCATAAATTTTAATTCAAAACGTTGTGATGGATCCATGAAATCTGTAATTGCTTCAAAAGGCACAACAATTTTATCAGGCGCGCTGCCAAAAACAAGCATCACTTCAAAACGATCAGCGTGGACTTTTAAACCAAAATATTGATGTTGTAAAACAATGGTCATTTCTTCTGGATATTCTTCTGCAAGGTAGTCTGGAATTTCAACACCTGGATATTGCGTTAAAAAACTAATATAAAAATGCTGTTCACCCAATAGATTGTTTTTTGCAACATGACTGAGCGTATCAGCAATAACGCCTCGTAATGCTTTTTCAATTAATGGTTCATAATTAAATAATTTTTGGGCCACTTTCTATGTCCTTTAACTCATCTTCTTTGAGCGGAAAACTATTTTCCTCACCTAATTGCATACTCATTTTTAAATAAAGTAGGGGGCTTTCTGTTGCCCGGTGCCCCCCAAACCGCTCTAACGTCAAACGTTATGCAGCTGCGTAGGCAGATGCAGTCCCATTATAGTTAGATGCCTTTACATTTAAGTTGGCATTTTCAAATTAGCCCGATAACGGCGGTACAATGCCGAGCAAAAATCAAGTCTTTACCATGTACGTCGATCCTATTTCGCCCCCATATACAACACACCATCTTATGGACAAATTCGTCGTCGATTCGCAGCAATCTGTGCTCATGTACGAAAAAGTACATTCCGCGCCGGTTCTCGATTCTCCTAGACTTTGCCTCATAATCTGACGCGTTCAAATCTGGTGGAGGCGCCGGGTACCGCCCCCGGGTCCGTGCCAATTATTCCACATGATGTTTATCGCCATAGTCAGACAAGCTGACACCTAATATAATAAGCACTCTTGAGCCTTTTGAGAAGGGGTGGTAGTAATATATTTAGGAAAATTTTTTTTAGAGAGATTGCTGATGCCTGTGAATTTGACCCAGAAGACCGAAATCCAAGAATTAACAGAAGCTACTTTTCAAACAAAACGTGCAACGGTGCCCGAAATTGAAGCGCTTCTTTATGAACCAATCCCTATTCTAGACCATGGATTTGTGCGGGTTATAGATTATATGGGCGATGATTCAGCGATTGTTCAAGCGGCACGCGTATCTTATGGTAAGGGTACAAAAAAATCCCGTGAAGATCAGGGGCTTCTCAATTATTTGTTGCGCCACAGACACACGACGCCTTTTGAAATGTGTGAAATGAAATTCCACATTAAACTTCCCATTTTTGTGGCTCGCCAATGGATTAGGCATAGAACTGCTAATGTGAATGAATATTCAGCACGTTACTCGATCTTGGATCGAGAGTTTTATATTCCGGCGCCTGAACATTTAGCGGCTCAATCAAGCACCAATCGTCAAGGTCGCGCTGAAGTTTTACAGGGCGCTGAAGCTGATAAAGCATTGCAAATTCTTAAAGACGATGCCAATCGTGCTTATGACAATTATGTTTATTTGCTTAATGAAGACGATGAAGGACAGATAATTGATCCATCGCGTTCATGCCTTGCACGTGAACTTGCCCGAATGAATTTGCCTGTTAATGCCTATACCCAATGGTATTGGAAAGTTGATTTGCATAATCTTTTACATTTTTTAAGTTTACGCGCTGACCCGCATGCTCAATATGAAATTCGTATTTACGCGCAAAAAATGCTTGAAATTGTTCAAAAATGGGTGCCCATCACCTATGCTGCTTTCATGGATTATTATGTCAATGCGACCTCGATTTCTGGTAAAGGCATGCAAATCGTTAAAGATATGCTCGCTGGCAAGCAAGTGACCCAAGAAAATAGTGGCATGAGCAAACGCGAATGGAATGAACTTATGGAAACGTTGAAGCCTTAAATGCAAAACCCTGATCAAGGCTTATCTATAGCCCAAGAAATTGAACATTTTATCTTTCAGCATCTTGAAACGATGCCGATGATTGGGGAAAAATTTGGTGTATTGTTAAGCAGATTGTTGGGCGGCAATCGCGTCATTGATCTGCTTTTACATATGCCTTCCAACTATATACAACGCAACCAAATTGCCCAAATCAAAGATGCTCAACATGATCAAATGGTGACGCTTAAGGTAAAGGTTGAGCAACATTTTCCGAATAAACGTAAAGGTAGTCCTTATCAAATTGTTGTAAGCGATGATTCGGGTTTCTTAAATCTTTCTTATTTTCATTTAAAAGAACAAATTCTTCAGAATCTTTATCCGATTGGTGCTACGAAAATAATTAGTGGTAAAATTGAAAATTACCAACATAAAAAGCAAATGATTCACCCGGATTATTGTGTAAGCATTGATCAACGAAATCAAATTCCTGCTATTGAATCGATATACCCTTTGTCTCAAGGCATTACCCAAAAATATATTCAGCGTTTGATTAAAAATGCACTTGCAAAATTGCCTGTTGATTATTTGGGACATTGGGACAAAAGCCTGTCACGGATTCATTTATGTCAAACAAAAGAAGATTTGAATCATATCCAAGAGGCAAGGCGATTGCTGGCTTACGACGAATTATATAGTAATCAATTAACCCTTCAGGCGAGTCGTCAAAAATTAAAAACCCATAAAACTGAGATTATTCAACCTAAGGGCAACTTTTATGAACAATTTTTCCCGACCTTGCCTTTTAAATTAACACCTGACCAAGTGACTTCGTTACAGGATATTGAGCGTGATTTCGTCTCTGGTATTCCCATGCGCCGTCTTTTGCAAGGCGATGTGGGCAGTGGTAAAACGATTATCGCTTTTTTATCTATGCTGCCTATTATACAAGCAGGATTTCAAACAGCGATCATGGCGCCCACTGAAATTTTAGCGCGTCAGCATTTTGGCCATTTCGAACAATGGGCAAATCAACTTGGCTTAAAAGCTGCTATTCTTACGGGTCAAGAAAAAGGTAAAAAACGTCAAAAATTGCTGGAAGCTTTAGAAGCAGGTGAAATCAATATCTTAATCGGCACGCATGCTATTTTCGAAGATCCCGTCATTTTCAAAAATCTGGGTTATGCCATTATTGATGAGCAACATCGGTATGGCGTTGAACAACGCGCAAGATTGCTTCAAAAAGGCATTTCGCCGCATTTGTTGCTGATGACGGCAACCCCTATCCCACGGACGCTTCAAATGGCGTTTTATGGTGATCTTGATATTTCATCAATTAAAACGAAGCCCGAGGGTCGCAAGCATATCGACACAAAAGCCATCCCCCTTGAACGGATGAGCGATATTATCGATGCGCTCCACAGACGCCTTGAAAAAAAAGAACAAATTTATTGGATATGTCCCCTTATCAATGAATCAGAAGCACTTGATTTAGCAGCGGCTGAAGAAAGATTCAAGGATCTACACAAAATCTTTGGTGATAAAGTTGGTATTATTCATGGTCAAAAAGACAGCCAATCAAAAGAAGTTGTTTTGCAACAATTTCAAGAAGGTAGCATCTCGATTTTAGTATCAACGACCGTTGTTGAAGTGGGCATTAATGTGCCGCGTGCCACAACAATTATTATTGAACATGCGGAACGTTTTGGTCTGTCACAACTGCACCAATTACGTGGTCGTGTGGGACGTTCCGATTTACAATCATATTGCTTGTTATTATATGCAGAGCGACTAAGTCCCATTGCAAGACGACGTCTTGAAATCATGCGTGAAACAAATGATGGGTTTGAAATTTCAGAACAAGATTTAAAATTACGCGGTAGTGGCGATGTATTAGGGCGCGCTCAAAGCGGCCATAAAGAATTCAAACTTGCAAGATTTCCCGAGGATTATGATTTACTAGCGCGTGCAAACCAAGATGTTAAAAATTTCTTTTTAGCATCGGCGCATTCCACTGAAGATAAAAATAGATTGAGGATATTATTAGAGATCTTTCAACTATCGGGAAGCTCAATCCGAATGCAATCGGGTTAATTTAACGTTTTTTTAATATATTTTATTTAAACTGAAATTATAAATAATTATTATTGAGTGAGGAAAAAATGAAAACAATATTTCTTTTTTTGTTAGTTTTAGGGTCAATCAATGCTTATGCAGCACCGCAACAACCCACAAAATCGAACAATTTACCGACCTATGAGGGCCTTAAAAAAGGTGCGCCTGAGAAAAAATTGAATTATCAAGAATGTCTCAAAAGAGGAGGGGTGATTATAATGAACCCGCAGCATCATGAGCGTGGTACATGTGTTAAAAAAGAAGGTGCCCCACTCCATAAGATGATGTAGTTCAACAGGCATTTAAAAGGGTCTTCTTTAAAGATATAGTTATAGACATTGGAAGGACAGATTTATTTGGTTCATGAAGATGCTCATTGTTTCCTTTAGCAGATTCTAATATACTATTAATATGGAAGAGAAATCTATGCAATCCAGTCTTGAAGTGATGCAACGTAATGCTGCTAAGGCCGAGAGCATGCTGAAATTGTTGGCAAATGCTAAAAGGTTGATGATTCTTTGTCATTTGGTCAAGGGTGAGAAATCAGTGGGGCAGCTTGCTGATTTAGTTGGGTTGTCAAGCTCTGCTCTTTCTCAGCATTTAGCAAAAATGCGTGATTTGAAGATGGTAGAAGCCGATAAACAAGGCCAAATGGTTTATTACCGCATCAACAATCCTGAGGTGGAAGCCATTTTGTCCACTTTGTATCTGATTTACTGCAAGTAACATAAAAAATTTAACTAATGTATTAGTTTGTTCTAAAATAATACGGGAGAAATGATATGCCCATAAAAAATGTTGATGCTGCTACCCTCAAGCGCTGGATGGATTCTGGTGAAGCTGTGGTAGTGGATGTACGTGAACCCGCCGAGCACGACGCCGAGAAAATTCAAGGCGCAACGTTGGTACCGCTTGGTACGGTGACAAAATCATCCGTTCCTTGCTGTGAGGGTAAGAAACTTGTGATCCACTGTCGTTCGGGGAAACGAGGTGCTAGTGCGTGTGAAAAACTTCTGGCTGAAGATCCAAATCTTGAAGTGTACAATCTTGAAGGTGGTATCTCTGCATGGGGCGCTGCGGGTCATTCTATCGTCGCATCAGGAAAATTTTTTTTGCCACTCGATCGGCAGGTGCAACTTGCTATTGGGTTGATGCTGATAGCGAGCAGCGTATTGGGTGCTATTTTTTCTCCTGTATGGTTTTTACTTACAGGTCTTATTGGTGTTGGTTTAACGTTTGCAGGGTTTACAGGGTTTTGTGGTCTTGCGATGATGATGGCAAAAATGCCTTGGAATAAGAATGTGGCCCGTACAACAAGTTGTAACGTAAAATAATCATGGAAATTCTCGGTTACATCTTGGCGATCTTGATGGGGCTCATCCTTGGTCTTATTGGTGCGGGTGGCTCTATCCTCACCGTGCCGATATTGGTGTATTTGTTGGGTGTGAAGCCTATTGTGGCCACGGGCTATTCATTGCTGGTGGTGGGTTGTGCGGCATTTGCCGGTGCCATACGTTACTGGCGTAATGATTTAGTGAATATGAAAGCAGTGCTATTGTTTGCTGTTCCCGCAATGCTAACGGTGCTGACCACACGTACCTTTATTGTCCCTGCCATTCCCGATCTGTTGCTAGGTGTCCCTAAAGACATTTTTATCATGCTACTATTTGCAGTGCTGATGATTCTGGCGGCTGGTTTTATGCTGCGTCCCGCTAAGGTTGTGCCTAATCGCTCCCATACGCTGACGTTTGGTCATGCTGTTAAGCTTATCTTTGGCAGTGCAGGCGTTGGTTTGCTCACAGGCATGGTAGGTGCGGGTGGTGGTTTCCTTATCATCCCCACCTTGATTGCACTTTTTGGCTTGTCTATGAAAGAAGCGATTGGCACATCACTGGCCATTATTGCCATCAATTCTTTGGTGGGATTTAATGGTGATATTGCCGTAGGTATTCCACTCGATTGGCAGTTGATTATTACATTTCTTAGCTTGACGCTTTTGGGTATGTGGCTTGGCACTACGCTGAGTAAGCGGTTCGAAGGCCAGAAACTCAAAAAATTATTTGGTGTGTTTACGCTTCTGATTGGCCTTGCTGTGTTGACAGAAGAGATGTACGCATTGTTTAACGTAAATTGAAGGAGGTTTTTGTGCATATACACCATTTTTTTGATATCGATACTGCGACCTTTACCTATGTGGTGAGTGACCCAGAAACTAAGAAATGTGCGATTATAGACTCCGTGTTGGATTATGATATGCATGCTGGTAAAACATCGACTGTCTCGTCCGACAAGGTGATTACCTATGTGAAGGAGCAAGGCCTGAGTGTAGAGTGGATTTTGGAGACCCATGCTCATGCGGATCATTTAACAGGATCGCATTATTTGAAAGAAAAGCTCGGCGGTAAAATTGGTATTGGCGAGCATATTAAAGACGTGTTGAAATTCTGGGTACCATTGTTTAATACTGCGCATGATACGCCATTGGATGGTTCGCAGTTCGATTGTTTGTTCAAAGATGGAGAGGTTTTTTCTATCGGTAGCCTTGAAGTGAAGGTGATGCATACACCTGGACATACGCCTGCTTGCGTTACTTATTTGATGGGAGGCGCTGCGTTTGTGGGTGATACGATTTTCATGCCTTATGTCGGTACCGCCCGCACCGACTTTCCGGGTGGCAATGCGAGCACGCTCTATCAATCCATTCAAAAGATACTTTCATTGCCAGAAACCACCAAAATCTACACCTGTCATGATTATCCGCCGCAGGGCGAACCGGTGGGTTATGTCTCCACGGTGGCCGATCAGAAAGCTAAAAATAGTATGGTGCATGAAGGTGTCACTGAGGTCGAGTATGTGGCCGCTCGCACTGCTAAGGATAAAGGCAAAGCAGTGCCGCGTTTGTTGTTGCCCTCGATTCAAGTGAATTTACGTGCAGGCAATCTTGGTAAACCCGAAGCTAATGGTATTCAATACATCAAGATTCCGCTGAATAAGTTGGGTTAATGCGCCATTGTCGCTGACATGAATGCTTGAAGTGTAACTTTTCTTACATGAGGGCGGCAGGGATGATGTAATGGGCATTTGTTGAAATGATCCTATTAGATTTATTTTAAGCGATGTCTGGGTTTTTCTAGTGAAAAAACAACACGGTTTGTCATAAGTCGTTGTAATTCTTCTCGTCCGAGCATGCCGTTTTTGGATTTAAAGGGAATGTTTGTGTAGAGTAAATTAAGCGATTCAAGAGAATTTTTTAATTTAAGCAATGATCTAGGTATCATTCTCAATTTATTATTGTCTTCGAGTGTAAGATTTTTTAATGATAATAATTTTCCTATGTTTTCAGGTAATGATTCTAGTTTGTTATGGCCAAGATTAAGATCTTGTAATTGGGGTAATAGTTCAAAATTATAGGGCAGCGATTTGATTTCATTGTGATA
The DNA here is from genome assembly GCA_030680745.1 of Alphaproteobacteria bacterium. Classification (NCBI taxonomy): domain Bacteria; kingdom Pseudomonadati; phylum Pseudomonadota; class Alphaproteobacteria; species Alphaproteobacteria bacterium. The sequence continues at coordinate 11,148 of JAUXUR010000031.1, read as the reverse complement.
TAAATTTATAACTTCTATTTTTATTAGGTTGTTAAAATTTTCAGGTAATATTTTGATATTGTTGTACTCAATGTATAATCCTTTTAAATTTTGTAAATTAACAACACTATTTGGTATTTCTTTAATTTTGTTATTGTTTAAATCAATGTGTATAAGTGTATTTAAGTTTCCTATTTCTTCAGGTAAAGATGTAAGTTGATTGTTTTCAACACAAAGATATTCAAGTTTAGGTAATGTCGTAATATTATTAGGAAAAACAGAGATTTTATTATTGTTTAGATTAAGATCAATTAGGCTTTTCAACCCTTCAATTTCTTCATGTAACGTATCAATATTATTGGAAGAGAGATAAAGATATTGTAATCCGCCTAATTCATAAAAGCTAATAGGTAAATTTTGTAATTTGTTATTTGACAAATCAAGTATTGTTAAATTTGTAAGATTACAAATTTCAGGGGGTAATGATTCAATGTTACAATTGTATAATTCTAATTTTTCAATCCAATTTAAGGAATTGCATAATGCAGGGAAGTGATCTTTTATGTATTCTTTTTCACTTTGTGTTAAATTGATTAATTCACCAGATATTACTTTTGCTTCAAGACCAGCTCTGATCGTGAAAGATGCATATTTTAAAAAATCTTTTGTAATTTTGGTTTTTTCACTGTTTTCATCAGGAGAAGATTCTAGTTTGTTATTTGCAAGATCGATAAATTTAAGCTGTGGTAATGTATGAAGATTCATAGGAAAAGTTGTGAATTGATTGTTTGAAAGATTGAGATAATTGAGTTTAGGTAATGTAACAATATTTTCAGGTAAAGTCGAAATTTTATTATTCGATAAATTAAGCACTCTTAATTCTTTGAGTTTAGATATTTCATCTGGTAATGATTCAATCATACAATTTTGTAAATCTAGTTCTTTAATCCAGGTCAATGAGTTACATAAAGCTGAAAGGTGATCTTTCATATATTCTTTTTGATCTGGTGTTAAATTGGTTATTTGTCCAGATACTATTTTTGCTTCAAGACCAGCGCTGATCGTAATAGATGCATATTTTGTAAATTCTTTTGTGATTTCTGTTTTTTGAGCTTCATTTAATGTTGCATTGGTTTGAAATGTAAATAGGTTTGATATCACAATGATTGATAAAAAAAATTTGGTTAGCCTTGCACTTTTGAAGAGATTGTTTTTCAATTTATCATCCTTAACATTGTGTTAGAAATTAACTGCGAACTAACGTTTTGATGTTCCTAACATATTGAAGAGATGTTAACAAGAATTTATTTTTGAACATTAATATTCCTCTTCAGACGATTCTGATTCTTGATATCCATTTAATTCAAAATCAGAGATATCCTCATCATCGTACATCCCAGTATGTGTGTCATTTAGATTTGTAATATGTGGTGCTGGTGAATTCGAAAAATCTTCTTCAGAAGGTGTTTCTTCGTCATATTCGTAAATATGCTCATCACCTTCCATCATGTGTTCATCATGTAAGCCAGTGTCATAGGATAATTCTGTATTTGATAAATCATCTTCTTCGACTTCCATTTCTTCGTCAGATTGTAGTTCATTGTTATCTTCATAAGATAAATGAACATTTCTTCCGAAGAATTCCCGTAAATTTTGTTGTCCCAAATTGTTATCTTTACTTATTTCGGGAATATTTGTGCCTATTAATCTAAGCATATGAAGCGATTCTAAGTTTTTTATAGAGCTGGGCACGAAACATATGTCTTTATTGCCCTTTAACGATAGATATTCTAATTTAGCTAAAGCCCCAATATTTTTAGGGATGTTTTTAATTTTATTGTCATCAAGATCGAGTACTCTTAATTCAGATAAGAGTAAAATGCTATCAGGTAATGTCGTAATGTTATTATTGTAGAGATGAAAACTTTCAAGTTTTGTTAATACGCCTATGTTTATAGGTAAGTCTAATATTGCATTATTGTTGGCATCAATATTTTCTAAATGCAGTAAACATACAATGCTTTCTGGTAATTTTTCTATTTTATTGTGGCTAAATGAAAAATCCTTTAATGCACTTAATTGACCAATATTATTAGGTAGCTTACGAAGCTGGTTGTTGCTAAGGTTAAGGTCTATTAAATTTTTCAATAATGAAATTTCATCAGGCAATTCTTCTATTTTATTATCTCTCAGCGAAAAATCTTCTAGTGTATTTAATTCTTTTATTTCAATTGGTATTTTTTTAAGTTTGTTTTGAGATAGAAATAAGGTTTTTAACTTAGGTAAAGATAGGATGCTTTCGGGAAAGAGTTCAAATTCATTATCATGGAGATCAAGTTTTTCTAAATGGAGCAAATTTTTAAAGCTATCAGGTAAAGTTTGTAGGTGGTTTCTACTAAGGTTTAATTCATTTAAGCAAATAAGATTTCCAAAATTTGGATGTAATGATACAATTTTGCAATTACTTAGATCTAATTTTGTAATCCAGGTGATAGACTGACAAAATGATTCAATGTTATTTCTGATGTATTTTCTTTCATTATAAGACGTATCTTTTATGATGCCGGTCAATATTTTTTGTTTGAGTATTATTTTAATTTTGGGTGGTGCATTTGTTAAAAATATATCTGTACGTATTTTAATGATTTCTGGTGGTAGGCGTGCATTTACTTCAAATGTGAATATATTAAAAATGATAAAGAAAATTAATATAAGTTTGTTCATTATGCTTTTCCTAAAATTATTATGATAATTTAATATGTTATTAGCAAATATAATGAAAAAAGTCTATATGAATACGTAATAAAATGTTCGTTTAGGGGGATATGCAAAAAGGCCCAGATTGGGCCTTTTCGTAGTCTGTAAAAACAGTCAAATGAATGACGATTTATTAAACAAAGACAATAAGATCAATTTTGCATTAAATATTGATCAAAAAGAGCTCTGATTTTTTCATTGTTTTCTACACTGCCGCCCCAAATATGATTTGATCTAATAGCTGAATTTGCACAATTTTCTAATGCCTGAATAACCTTTTTATCACCTGCTTTAGCTGCAAGATAAAGATTATGGTAATATTCGTAAGACATTGCTAAAGGGTTTTTTATTTCGATTTGGATTTCTATTTCTGACTGAGGTGAATTCTGATCCAAATATTGAGCAAGAAGAGTTTTGATTTTTTGATCGCCTTCTGGGCTACCACCATAAATATAATATCTTGCCATTTGTGTATTCAGCATTTTGGATGTGTATTGTAATTCCTTAGCAGCTGTTTTATGACCTTTTTCAGTGGCAATATGAAGATTATAGTAATGTTCGTAGGAATCATTGGGAAGTAGATGCGCTTTTTTATAAGCATCTATTGGTGAAGCTAGTGAAGCGACAAAATCTTGTTTCCATTGTTCTTTAACGTCTTCATCGCCAACTGCATAAGATTGATTACACAATAAAATTGTGCATAGTATAAATAGTTTTTTCATTTTAGTATCTTTCAATTTTAAATTTTAAGTAATTTCATTTAATTTTTATTTGGTTAATGTTCAATTCAACAATTGAGATCTTATCAAATTAATTTTAAAAAAAATACCCGTAAAAAATACTGGGTTTTGTTTTTTTTCGATAGATGTTTTTGTATGTTTCTATATTTTTCAATAGGTTGCAAGTTTTCAAATAAATGCTCTTTTTTTGTAGGAAAAATTTGTTGTTTTTTCAGTTTTGCTAAAAAATATACTGAATCTAGATCCTTGAACCACCTCTTGAACTCCTGTCTACCATCCTTTATAGTCATAAAAGTTTCACAGATGTTAGATTAAGTTGATCAATGCTCTCAAATTTACCTTATATAGAAGAATTACGTCTCAGTCAGTTTCGAAATATTGAATCATTAGCATTAAAATTATCCCCTAATCCTATTGTTTTTACAGGTTTAAATGGGGCAGGGAAGACGAATATTTTGGAAGCATTATCGTTTTTTAGCCCGGGCAAGGGGATGCATGGTGAAGTTTATAAAGTGTTGAGTCGTCAAACGGGTGATCAGGTTTTCCCTTGGGCGGCCCATTTACGCTTAAATAAGCAAGGTTATGTGAATGAAATTGGGATGGGTTTGGATCCTGAATCTGAAAAAGATAGACGTATTATTAAGATCGATGGATCGAAAAGCGTTAGTCAGAAAAAACTGACGGATCTTATTAATGTCATTTGGATTACGCCCTCAATGGATCGATTGTTGACGGAAAGTTTGGGCGACAGACGCAAGTTTTTAGATCGTTGCGTTTATGGTTTGGACGCCGAACATGCTGATCGATTAAGCTCTTACGAAAAAAAATTAAAAGAACGTATCCAATTATTACAAAATGATGAACCTGATCAGCAATGGTTGGCGCAATTGGAAAATGATATTGTGACTTTAGGGGTTGCGGTTCATGAAGCACGTCAAAACTATCTTCACGTGCTTGTGCCTTATATAAAGAAGGATACAATCTTTCCGGCACCGATTTGTCATTTGACAGGAAAGTTTGAAGATTTTTATGCGCAATATGGCCGTGATCAAGCAATTGAATTTTATAAAGCGCAGTTGAAAATACTGCGACCTATTGATAAAGAGGTTGGCGGTAGTCGAATAGGGCCTCATCGCGTTGATTTGAAGGTCATAGAAGCACGAAACCACAGATCGGCGTCTTTTTCGTCAACAGGCGAGTTAAAAGGGCTTCTTATCGCATTCGTGCTCGCACATTGTCGGTTATTAGTGTATAAAGGAAAGGCACCTATTGTGTTGCTCGATGAAGTGGTGGCACATTTAGATCCTTTAAGACGTGAAGTTTTATGCCAGGAAATACTCGCATTAAATCTTCAGGCATGGATGACGGGCACTGAAAAACAATTTTTTGATGCTTTTAGTCAAAAAGCACAGTATTTTAATATGCATGATGGCAAAATTTTGGAAGAAGAAAAGGTATGACAAGCGCAATGACTCAACAGATTAATCCTCCTCTGGAAAACGAAGAAGAATATGGCGCGCATTCGATTAAGGTTTTAAGGGGCCTTGATGCTGTCCGTAAAAGACCAGGGATGTATATTGGCGACACAGATGATGGCAGTGGGTTACACCATATGGTCTATGAAGTCGTTGATAATGCTGTTGATGAGGCCTTAGCCGGTATTTGTAATCGCATTGAAGTGAATATTAATTTTGATGGTTCTGTGACTGTTATTGATAATGGTCGTGGCATACCAACCGATATCCATCATGAAGAAGGCATATCTGCTGCCGAAGTTATTATGACGCAATTGCATGCGGGTGGTAAATTTGATCAGAATTCCTATAAGGTTTCGGGTGGCCTTCATGGCGTGGGTGTATCGGTTGTTAATGCGTTATCCGAATATTTAGATTTACGTATTTGGCGTAAGGGTACTGAACATTTTATGCGTTTTCAACATGGTGTGGCTGTGTCGCCCCTTATTGAAGTTGCAAAATCTGGCACACGTACAGGCACATCCATTACGTTTAAGCCAAGCGCTGAAACATTTACGATGCTTGAATTTAATTTTGAAACGCTTGAGCATCGCTTACGTGAACTTGCTTTCTTGAATTCAGGTTTAACGATTATTTTAGCGGATCATCGTGAAAAAACACCACGTATTGTGGAATTGTTTTATGAAGGTGGATTGCGTGAATTCGTGGCTTATTTAGGCCGTAATAAAAATGCGATTCATAAACCTTCAATCGTTGTTGAAGGCGTTAAAGATGGGATGCAATTGCAAGTAGCCTTGCAATGGACGGATTCTTATCATGAGTCCATGTTATGCTTTACCAATAATATTCCTCAACGTGATGGTGGAACGCACTTAGCTGGGTTTAGGGGCGCGTTGACTCGTACAATTAATAATTACGCGACCGAAAGCGGTATTGCGAAAAAAGAAAAAGTGACTTTGACAGGCGATGATGCACGTGAAGGTCTTGTTTGCGTTTTATCGGTTAAAGTACCTGATCCTAAATTTTCATCACAAACAAAAGATAAACTTGTTTCATCTGAAGTGCGTCCTGTTGTTGAAGGGCTTGTGAACGAAAAATTAACAGAATGGTTTGAAGAAAATCCAGCCGAAGCTAAAAAAGTAATCGCGAAAGTTGTTGAAGCAGCGGCTGCGCGCGAAGCTGCCAAGCGTGCACGTGAACTCACACGTCGTAAAGGTGTGCTAGAACTTTCAACCTTGCCAGGGAAATTGTCGGATTGCCAAGAACGTGATGCGTCAAAATCTGAAGTATATCTTGTCGAAGGGGCAAGTGCCGGTGGTACTGCAAAACAAGGACGTGATCGTCAATTCCAAGCTATTTTACCTTTACGTGGTAAGATTTTAAACGTTGAGCGTGCACGTTTTGATAAAATGTTGGGCTCGGCTGAAATTGGCACATTGATTGCTGCTTTAGGGACAAGTATTGGACCTGATGATTTTAATGTTGAAAAATTACGCTATCATAAAATCGTAATTATGGCCGATGCTGACGTCGACGGTAGTCATATCCGTACTTTGCTTTTAACCTTCTTCTTCAGACAAATGTTGCCGATTATTGAGCGTGGTTATTTATATATTGCACAACCACCTTTATATTTGGTTGAAAAAGGCAAGTCTAAAGTTTATTTGAAAGATGAAGCAGCTTTAGAAGAATATTTGGTTGATGTTGGGTTAGCGCATATTACTTTTGCAACAGAAACAGAGCAAGTCGGCAGCACAGAATTACGTCATTTGATTCTTAAATCCTGTTTTGCCTCTAAACTCATTGATCGCATGGGATTACAAGTCGGTAACGTGACATTGGTGGAGCAAGCAGCCATTGCAGGTCTTTTCCATGCAGAGCAGCAAACCCCAGAATCATTACCAGACACTATTCAATTGATTGTGCAACGCCTTGATAAATTGGCTTCAGATCTTGAAAAAGGCTGGAAAGCTGAAATATTGTCCAATGGCGATATTGAATTTTCGCGTATTTTACGTGGGATCAAGCAAGTCAGTACATTTGAAATGTCACTCATTAAAACAAGTGACGCGCGTAAAATCGATCATCAGCTTAATGATATTCGTCATTATTTCTTAGAGCCATCAACGCTTTCGATTAAAGACGAACCTTTCCAAATCTCAGGTCCATCAGATATGGCGGCGCGTGTAACTGAATTTGGTCGCAAGGGCTTGAATATTCAGCGTTATAAAGGGCTTGGTGAAATGAACGCGGATCAATTGTGGGAAACGACACTCGATCCTAATGCACGTACATTGCTTCAAGTGAAGATTGAGCATATTGATGCTGCTGAGGAAATATTTTCGACCTTGATGGGTGATGTTGTTGAACCGCGTCGTGAGTTCATCCAGACTAATGCACTGAAAGTCGAGAATCTAGACGTATAATAGTTGTTGAACTTCACGCGGATACGTCGTCATTCCTTGCTCACGTATGAAGAATACGCTTCGTGCGTCATTCCTAGTCTGCGCACGAAGTTGAACAACTATGTAATGGTGGAGATCTCAGATTATAACTTTGCCTCATACGCTGAAATCTCGCAGCGCGTTATTCCTAGTCTGCGCATGAAGTTGAACAACTATAAGATTGAAAGGTTCTTTTAGATGTTATCCAAATTTTTGGACCCAAAAAATGATGTGGCTTTCAAAAAAATCTTTGGTACTGAAAAGAATAAGGATATCCTTATCCATTTTTTAAATGATATGTTGACTTTTAAGGAAAATGAGCCGATTGAGGATGTAACATTCCTTAAAACGGTTCAAGATCCTGAAATTGCGGCTCAAAAAACAAGTATTGTTGATATCTTGTGTAAAGATAGCAAGGGTAATCAGTATATTGTTGAAATTCAAGTTGCAAAAGAAAAAGGCTTTGAAAAACGCGCTCAATATTATGCAGCAAAAGCCTATGCGGCGCAAACGCGTGTAGGTGGTGCCTATGCGGATCTTAAAGAAATTATCTTTTTAGCTATCTCCAATTTTGTCATATTTCCGAATAAAGAAAACTACAAATCAGATCATATCATTTTGGATAAAGACAGTTTTGAAAATGATCTTAAAGATTTTTCATTTACATTTTTAGAACTCCCTAAATTCAAAAAAAATATCAACGAGCTCAAAACAATTATAGAAAAATGGATGTACTTTTTTAAATTTGCAGAAGAAACAGCTGAAAAAGATGTTGCTCAAATTATTGCAGGCGATGATATTATTGAGCGTGCCTATGAGGAATTGAATCGATTTTCGTGGAACGAAGAAGAGCTATTAATTTACGATCAAGCCGAAAAATATGAGGGCGCTTATATTGCTTCTATGGAGCAAAAATATGATGAAGGTCTTGAAAAAGGTGAGCAAATTGGTCTTGAAAAAGGCGAGCAAATTGGCCTTGAAAAGGGCCTTGAAAAAGGAAAAATAGAGATTGCTTTAAATATGATTAAAGCAGGTCTCGATAAAGAAGTAATTGCGCAAATAACAGGTCTTTCATCTGTTGAAATTGAAAAGCTATATTAGTAGGGTTTATTAATATGGTTTGTAAAAGCGCCTACTAAGTAGGCGCTTTCGTTGTAAATATAAACAAGTTCTATGGTTGCGCTAATATTTCATCTATTTTTTGAATGAGATTTTTTAATTCTTGAAGCTCTTTTTCCGAATCAGTATAGTTTAAAAGACCTTTTGCTGCTTTATACGATTGTTGGCCTTTTTTTTCAGTCATTAATGTCTTAGCAAAGTCTTTGGGTGCATTCATAAGAATCCAAAGTGCTAATCGATAATTCAGTACATTTATTGAATTTAATAACATGTTTGGTAACAGATTGAAGAAAATATCAGTTTTCGCATCATGAAATTGTCTTAGAATATACTCTAAAACACTAAGACCATAATCATTATTCATGTTTTGATTTTCAATCAAATTCAATATTGGTTTTTTTATAGTGGGGTCAATTTCGTTAGCGCCTATAATAAAATTTATAAGATTTGGCACTTGATTTGCGTTTATAAAAAGTTGAAAAATGTTGCCGATAACATGCGCTGATTGAGTGCTTAATATTTTAGAAAGAATATTGCCACGGTAAGGAATGTAAGTATTAAAAAGAAAATCGATTAAATTTTCTTGTCTGTTATTGACGTTGGTATAATTAATTAAATAGTTAATTTCATCTTCAATGAAAAAGTTACCTTTTTCCAATTTGTTGATTATTTCTTGTTTTGTTATGTCATCTGGTTGGTATTTCAAATATCCCCATGTTTTTTTGCTATATTCTGGATGACGGGTTTTAAAGTCTTTAAAAAGATCGGCGAGGGTGTTTTTGATCGATTGCTCAAATTTTAGAAAATCTTGCCAAGTATCTTGTTGGGTTACAGGGATTTTAGGTAATTGAATACCCTGTATTTTATTAAGTAAAAAATGGATATCTTTAAGGTCTAAAATATACTGCCCATGATATCGCTCAGGGATTATGTCTAAAATTCCTTCATAGCGTTTGGGTCTATCTGTGAAAATACTACTTTTATCAACAAAGGATTTAAAACCATATGCATCTTCAGGTTGCGTTCTATTAAAAGTAAGTTCATGGCTTAAAAGAAAAAGCATGATAAGATCTTTTAACTTCGTAATTTCATCTTCTTTTTTGATTCTTTCATAAATATTTTTAAAATTATTATTCTGATAAATAATATTCCCAGGCATTGATGATGCTAATGAATCGATGTGATTGTAATCATGTTTGATAAAACCAATGGGCACTTGAGCATACATACCTATATGTGGAAATTTAGATGGATTTAAAAAAAAGCCGACGGGCATTAATTCATGTGCTATTGCATAAGACATTGTTTCAATGCCGATGGCACCATCTTTTGAAAAAAAAGGCGCAATTTCTAGATTAGTATTATTTTGGGCGTTTGCAGTTTTCATTTTTTCATAAGCATATAATTCGACTTGCCCAAAATCTGTATTTTGGGGTTGATAGTTTCTAAAAAATTCGATTATGTTATTTTTAAAAAAATTGATCGGATTATTTCTTACATTTAAATTATGTATGGCGTAATCTTGAAATGCACCACTCGTATAATTGATAAAGATAGTTTTAACATCAGGTGGTCTTTCAAGTGATAAAAAAGTAAGTGCAAAAGCGAATTTTTCTAAATCTTGAAGTGATATTTTTGTGGGATTTTGATTCAATTCGGCTTGTCGGTCAAGTAACATATTATAAAATTGAAGATCGTTTGTGAGCGTATCTGTGTTTTCATCATATTTGCCTAAATTAGGATCAGTATTTTTTGCCCGTTCATTTAAATATGCATTATTAAAAGTATCAACCATGGCGTTAATAAGCCCAACCATTTCTATTTGCGCTTGTTCCTTTTCTTGTGCATTACCTTCTTTGTATTTTACGAAAATTTTGGCTTGATCCATGCCTCGCTGATAAAGAAGTGTTTGGGAGGGAGATCTTGCAACATTCTGAACGTTTTCAGGTGAGGAGGGCTCAATCGTAAAAACGTTTTGTATGGGTAATATTGTTAAAAATAAAATAAATATTATTTTTATAAATCTCATTATAAATACTCCGTAAATATTTTGTACTTATTATTATTTTATATAAAAAAAGTTAAAAACTAGTTAAATTTCTTTTTAAGAATTGTGTTTTTGTGATAGAAATTAAATTGAATATCATGCAAATTAAGTGATTTGGTTATTGGGAGGTATAGTGGAATAATTTGAAAACACTACAAACTTCCTACGTCCTGCGGCAAGTCCCTTGTGGTGTGTATAAAATTGTTTATTGAGACATTTTGGACGCTTTCTGGATCCCGCGAACAAGTCGCGGGCATCATTACCCACAAGTATGAATGAGAATTCGGAAATTAAAAAATGGTGAATTAAAGCGCAACCAATTGAATTAAAAAGAAAAACAAAGGGACTCGTCGTTGCGAACCCCCGTAGGGGGTGTGGCAATCTAGTTCTAAAATCAACATTTATAATTTTTGTAGAGCTATTTTCTGGATTGCCACGCGGCTTCGCCGCTTCTAATGACCAAGACTTAAGATGTTGATAACAAGTCATTTTTTTTGACATCATTTTCCGGTTTTCTTAACAGCACATATCCCAACGATTGAGCACGCGACATTATATTTTTTAAAACTCTGTCTTTGTATTTTTGC
>JAUXUR010000030.1 GCA_030680745.1 Alphaproteobacteria bacterium | reverse complement strand
TCAACGACTGGTGCAACTACTGGCGCTTCATCCACGACTGGTGCAACTACTGGCGCTTCATCAACGACTGGTGCAACTACTGGCGCTTCATCAACGACTGGATCAGCAGCTGGCACTTCGACGACTGGATCAGCAGCTGGCACTTCAGCTACTTGTTCAATAACTGGCACTTCGACAACTGCTTCAACAGCTGGCACTTCAGCTACTTGTTCAATAACTGGCACTTCGACAACTGGATCAGCAGCTGGTACTTCAACGATTGGATCAGCAGCTGGTACTTCAACGATTGGATCAACGGCTGGTACTTCGAGCACTGGATCAGCAGCTGGCACTTCGACTACTGGATCAGCAGCTGGCACTTCGACAACTGGCTCAACGGCTGATACTTCGAGCACTGGATCAGCAGCTGGCACTTCGACAACTGGATCAGCAGCTAGTACTTCAACAACTGGTTCAACAACTGGTACTTCGACTACTGGATCCGCAGCTGGCACTTCAACGACCGGTTCAACAGCGGGCACTTCGACAACTGGATCAACAACTGCATCGGGATGCTCACTTGCATAAATTTTAGCCAATAACTGCTGAACAAGTTCTTCATAATTTCTTATTTGTTCTTCTTTAGCTTCAAGCTCATTTCGAAGCACATCAATTTCTTCTTGGATCGCTTCCCTAACTTGAGCTTCTTCTTCTGTTTCTCTTTTAAGGGCTACATCAATTAATAATGGTTCATAATTAGCGGAATCTTCAAAAGATATTTTTAAAAAATATTTTTTAATATTTCCTTCTTCTTCTGAATCTGTTGGTTCAAAGGATATTTCTTTTATTTGGTTTAACGGAGCATCAAGAACTGCTAAACGCTCATCTAAATTAAAGCTGCCTTGAACTAAATCAAAATTGTGCTCACCAATAGCTGAATAACCAGGTGAAGCAATATCAGCTACTGCATCGTAACCACTTATTGTTGGCCAATTGACGGCATTGGCTGCCCCTAAAAACGTGAGCGTTACCACAACACTCATTAATAATAGTTTGATTTTTCTCAGCATTTCCTACTCCGGTCAATTTAATTACTTTTTTCTGATATAACGATAGGCTATTTTTTTTCTGATTAAAATAGTTTTAAAAGACAATAAATATGACTATAGAATATTTTATTCTATAAGTATTTGTATAAACATATAAAAAATTAACATTAATAAATATTAAGAAAATTAATTTGTATTAACTATTTAAAGAATATTAAGAAAATCCATTGAATATAAAAAAACCAGACCGTTAGACCTGGTTTTTTTTAAATAACATCGTGCTGACTTTCTAAAGAGATCTTCAAAAAGTCAGGATATACAGTCGATAGCCATTGGAAGGATACATCGTCACGCCTCACTCATGTATATAAGGATACACTTTGTTCGTTGTTCCTTGTCTATTCCTCATGTCTATCGACTACACTTACTTACTCTTTATCTTTTTTAGGTTTTTTATCGCCATCTTTAGGTTTTTTGTCATGTGGTTTTTTATCGCCATCTTTGGGTTTTTTATTAGGTTTATCATCTTTAGGCTTTTTTTGTTTATCATCTGAATTTGCAACGACCAGATCAATAGCTGGCACAACAGCTGGATCAACAGCAGGCACTACAGCGGGATCAGATGCCGGTACAACAGCAGGCACTACAGCTGGATCAACAGCAGGTACAACAGCTGGATCAGAAGCTGGTAAAGCAGCCGGTAAATCAACACCTAACGCACCAGCCAAAGCTGCAAAAATCTTATGAGCAATTTCTGGTCCAAACGAATTCAATGCTGACGTCAACATTGGAATTAAAGGTTTAAATTGATTTAATACCATTGTTATAAAGGACGAAGCGGCCGATGGAGAAGAAACTTCACCAGAAACGGGATCAGTTGTTGTTGTATCTAATTTTCCAACAATAGAATCAATTAGTTCTGGCGCAACTTTTTCAATCTGTGGCACAATGAAAGTGAGCACTTTAGTGACAATGCCTGGAAGCATTTCATTAACTTTTAAAACAATTTCATCCATATTTAGGTTTTTGCCCATCGGATGAGGTTGTCTTTGAAGAACAACGTTAATTGATAACATCTTCGTATTGTCTTTTGAATCTTTATAAGCGAACTTCAACGTATAATCACATTCAGTTTCGCGTGAAAAAACATGTCTTTCAGGAATAAGCGCAACACCAAATTCTTTATCCTTTAATTTTGCAACTTTTGCGCGTTCATCAGCATCAAAACTTGATTGTACAAGATCATAATCTTGACCATCGGAACATTGTGTCCAACCATCCGCTAAAATATCAGCAACCTGTTCTTGCCCTTGAAACGTTAACCAACTAGCATTGGCTGCCCCAATTAAGGTAATCGACAGTGCCGTACCCATTAATAATGTCTTGAATTTTCTTAGCATTTCTAACTCCAGTTAATTTAATTAGCTTTCTTAACTTCACGGTAAGCTATTTTTTTTAAGATGCAAATAGTTTTTATTGGCAATTAATATGACCAAAACTCTTTCAAGCGTTTAAATCTTTGGATATAGTCAAAAAAAAAAAATCTGCTATACTTTATCCAGCAAAAATATAAATTCAATCAGGTAGGCTTATGAAATCAATCGTTTTATTAATTGATGCTATTTTAGGACTTTATGTTTGGGCGCTGATAATTTCGGTTATTTTAAGTTGGCTTATCGCTTTTAACATCGTCAATACCTATAATCGCTTTATCGCCACAATCTACGACGTTCTTTATCGCATCACGGAACCTGTTTACAGGCCGATTCGTCGGATCATTCCGACTGTTAACGGCATTGATTTTTCACCCATTATTGTGATTTTACTTATTTTCTTTATAAGAAGTTTGTTGCGTGAATATTTCCTTTAATAATAATGCCCAAAATTTAATAGCCCTTATTGATTGCAATAATTTTTATGTATCCTGCGAACGTGTCTTTGATCCAAGATTACATAACAAACCTGTTATTGTATTATCCGGCAATGATGGCTGCGTGATTGCGCGCTCGAATGAAACAAAAGCCTTGGGCGTTCAAATGGGACAACCTGTTTTTGAACTCAAAGAACTCATTACGCGTCATAACATCATCACAAAATCCTCTAATTTCCCCCTTTATGCGGATATGTCTTCACGCGTTATGTCAATTCTGCAAGAAGCCTCCACCGAGATTGAAATTTATTCAATTGACGAAGCCTTTATAAGTTTCAAAGGACTTAATTATGAACAAGCTCAAGAAGAAGGGCAAAAATTAAAAAAACGCATTACACAATATACGGGCATCCCTATTTCTGTTGGCATTGGACAAACCAAAACGCTTGCAAAATTGGGGAGTTTGCTCGCCAAAAAAAATCCTGATTATAAAAATGTTGCATTCATCCCTTCTTTGCCAGATTCAAACCATCTGCTTCAACAAATAAAAATTGGAGATATCTGGGGAATAGGCCGGCAATCAACAAAATTGCTAGAACGCAATGGGATATGGAGCGCTTACGATTTTGTGAATACGTCTTCCTCATGGATTCAAAAACAAATGGGTATTATGGGACAACGCATTCTTATGGAGCTTCAAGGCATCGATTGTATTCCCCTTGATGATCTTGTAAATCCTCGAAAATCCATTGTTGTCTCGCGATCTTTTGGTTATCGCATCACCCATTTCCAAGAATTAAGCGAAGCTGTTGCGCTTTATGCACATCGTGCCTCTGAAAAACTACGCGAAGACAAACGCATGGCGCGGAAAGGATCTTTATTTTTACAAATGAAATCTGGGCCTGGAAAATCCTACCGGCATGACACAATTCTGTTGCCGCTTGAGCGTGCAACAAATGATTGTTTTGCGCTGATTGGTGCTGCTCAAACAGCCTTAAAATCCATCTTTAAACCTGGGACTGCTTATAAAAAAGCGGGCATTATGCTGTATGATTTTTGTCCAATAGATACAACACAAGTTAATTTTCTTGAAACACCCACTCAACCAAAATCAGACGATATCATGAAATTAATGGATAAAATCAATCGCAAACATGGCAAAGAAACCGTTACAAGCGCAAGCATTGGCACAAAACGTCTTTGGCAGTCGAAATCCTTACTAAAATCACCACATTATACAACTGAATGGAAAGAGTTGCTAAAGGTAAAAGCAAATTAGCTTTTCTAATTAAAAATTTTATCTTCAATTCTATTTCTCCGCTGAAATCAAATATTTTTTAAATAAATTTTATATTTTATAAGTAATACTGCCATAAAAAAAATATTTTCAAAAAAAATAAGAATGTTAGACTAAATTATAAAAAAATTTATAGGTGGTGTTAATGTTTATTAAGAAATTATTCCATTTCAGTTTAATAATTTTACTTTTAATAGATATTAATTTTTCAGTTTATGCGGCAAATTCAAAAGATGAAGAAACCAATAAACATTTAGCAGCGCTTGAAATTAATCCAGATGAAACACCCGAAGAAAAAGCTGAAAAAATTTTCAAAATGTCATTATTATTAGATTTATTTGCAGTGAAAGATTTATATTTTAAAGGATTTATCGAAGAAGCTGAAGAACTTTTATACATGAATTCAATAGGGTACAAAATGGTGTTGGGCTATAATCCCAACCACCCCCTTGCACAATTGTTTTTTGATGCCCATAGACATCCTGGCGATAGCGGATTTTCTGTTGAAGGTGATCCAAAATCAATGGTTGCGATTAGCGGCCTTTATACAGATGGCATTGAAGATGATGTACCTGATGATTGGAGCATGCAAGCCTTTTGGTTCGCACGTTCTGCACAAAAAACAGCACTTGCACAAGATGGTAAAAAATTACTGGAGGATCGTCAAAAAGGCGCATGGGTAACTTTTTCAGCAAAAGAGCTTGGATCATTACTCGCTTTTGAAGCAACAGGCATTGCAGGTGGTTTTGCAGCAGGGCAAGCACTTCAGCAAATGCTAAATCAAAGCTACTGGATATATATAGGTCTTGGCATAGGCGCTGCAGGCGGCGCACTTACTTGGTTTGCAAGTTCACAACTTTACAATATGTATCAAAAATATAAAGAAAGACGTCGCAGTAAAAAGAATTTAAATAAACTGAAAGAAGCTGAGGACGATGACGAATTTGAAGACATTGTTGCCATGGAAGAGGGCAGATCAAAAAAATCAAAAAATAGCAAACAACCTTCTGCTGAAAATTCAAGCATTGATACTGTACAAACATTGAACATTCAAGAAAGTTCAAGCTTTGAAAAATTATCAAAATACCAAACATTACCTCCTAAAGAAAAAAAGAAACTAGACGATAAATTCTTAATACATCTTTACGGTACAAGCGAAGATGATCAAAAATTTGTAACCCTTTACCGAAAAATCACAAAACATGAACGCATTACGACAAAGAATGATGAATTACAAAAACGCTCACCAAGAAAAGAGACAACACATGAGGAAGGAAGATTAAAACGATGGTCTAAAGCACTGCTCCATCGCTTAAGCACTTTTAATCCCTGGGGACATAATCCAACGCCTATTGAAGAAGATAATATTGACCATAAAAAACAACATGAGAATGTAATTGACGACGATTCTTTAGATACAAAGCCACATGCGCAATCAATGCCAAACATGCCTTTTCATAACGAAGATTTTGTTGAAATAGAAATGAACCATGTAGCAATAGACGAATATACACTTCATCTTGATGAAGAAAATATTAAAAAAGCACAAAAGATATTTAAGATCGTACTAAATCTCGATAATTTTGCAATTAAAAAACTTCATTTTCAAGGTTATACTAAAGAAGCTGAAAAACTAATGTATATGATTGCCATAGGGTATAAAATGGTCGTGGGATATGATGCACATCACCCTTATGCGCAAATATTTTTCGAGGCCCACGATCATCCTAATGAAGAAGGATTTATGGTGCCCGGTGATCAAACAGCCCAAAAAGCCATAAGTGGTCTTTTTTCTGACGACATTGAAGACGAAGTGCCTGATGATAGACAAGTTGAAGCCTATTGGATTGGACGTTCTTTACTAGAACCTGGCCAATCAACAAAACCAACAAATACACAAAAGGAAGATAAAACAGCTAGTTTTTTAAGTTTTACAGCTAAAGAATTTGGCGCCTTATGTGCAGCAGAAGCAGCAGGCCTTGTAGCAGGGTATGCCTTAGGCGATATTTTAATGCAATCGTTTGGCGCCTATTATTGGACTTATATAGGATTAGGTATCGGTGGTGCGGGCGGTTTTTTAACCTGGCTTGGTGGCCTTAAAATTCCTGAAATTTACAAATGGTGTAGCGATAAATTTCAACACAAAGAAGATTTAGATCAAATTAATAATGCGTTTGATGATATAGAGATTGATAAAGATCAAGCAAAAATCATTACAATGGATGATGAAGAGGTTGAAGAACCACAAGATGAATCTCTACCTAAGTTGAAAAGTGAAAGTGTAATTAAAACACCCCCTGATGATTTAATAGAGCAAGATGAAAAATTATTTGAGCCAACAACAACGAATGAAGAAGATGAAATTCAAAACAAATCTGCAAATATTGATGAAAGCCCTGTTATTGAACTCACTATTTTATCTTCAGACAATGACCAACAATTGAAGTATGAATCCGAAATTGAAGAACTAGGTCCACCCCCTCCGCCAATGACATCAACCAATTTAAGCACAAGTAAAAAGCCTGCCAATTTAAATTCTTCTCAACTAAAAAACCCCAGTCAAAAATCAATTCAAATTCCTAAAAAAATGTCTCAAAAAGAAGAAGACGCCTTACATGAAAAGTTTTTACAACGTCTCTTTACACATGGTGCTGATGATCTTTTTGTCCGCCGTTATTTAGAACTTACCAAAGATAAACGCGTTGAAGCAACACATATAGCTAAATCTAAATGTGATGAAGCAAAAGAAAAAGAAGCTTCACATAAAAAACGCATGCAGCATTATCTCACAAGGCAAGCTAGTCGTCTAAATATATTCAGGCATTCTGATGATGAAGACAATGAAGATGATCGCCGTCTTCATCGGTCAAAAAGTAGGCACGAAAAAAAATCGTATGAAAGCCAAAATCCCTATGGATCAACTTCAAGCACTTTCAGAGAATATAACGAGGAAGATCAACATTTCGATCATTATCGCGATCAATATGATGATTTTGATCCTTACGATGACCCCTTTCAAGCAAATGCTAGAAACTTTCACAAACCTAACGATCAATATGATGAAGATAATCTTTAAAGTTATAACGCGAACTCGATAATTCATTCTTCAGAAAACCTAAACTTTCCGTCGTTGCGATGAGCCCCAAATTAAATGGGGCAAAGAAGCAATCCAGAAAATAGTCCTTCAAATACTGTACATTGATTTTAAAACTGGATTGCCACGCGGCTTTGCCGCTCGCAACGACGAACCTATTGATTTTTAATAATTTTAATTCCGAACTCGCGTTTGCAATGAGATGAATTGCAACATTTTCAACCCATCTCACTTAATCGTGTTATTTCTTCTTTTGAAAAAGAAGCTGATTGTAATAAGCTAATCGTTTCGCGCGCAATTCTTCAAGCCACTTTTGATCATTTTCTTTCCGCTCTTGTATCGTGAGCTTCTGAAGATTTTGCCATACAATTTCTTCCTGACGACTATCTTCTGCTATCTCGTCCCATATGTCTTGAGTCATCTGCAGATCAACATCCAATGGTAGTGTCTTTAAAAATGCCTCATACGTTAAATCTATATCCACCATTATTAAGCTTTTCAATTTATTTAATAAACGACTTTTTTGACGTTTTACAATAATGCCACGAGAACATTCAAACTTCTTTATATCATCCCATTCTGCTAAACAATGCTCAACAAAAAATTGATCAAACCCCTTTGCATCAAATTCAATTAGAAAAGCTTCACGCGATAGTTTTTCTAAATTATTAGCTTCTAAATTTCCTAAAATAAAAATAGATAATTTTGTCTTCAAATATGCTCTAAAATCATCTTCATCAATTAAATTGCTTTCTTCTTTTTTTTCTTCGTTAATAATTAAATTATTTTCATCATCTTGACTCATAATTTGATTGGTTACATGCATGACATCATCATCAATTAATTCAGCTTCTTTTTCTTCATCATCGGCAATTAACGCTGATTCTTCATCAGTTCTAGCTACAGAAAGATGAATATTTAATCGCGTTTGCTTGTGATCTTCTAATGCTTTTTTAACGTCTTCGATTGATTTTAAAAGCTGTATTTGTTGAAAAAACATTTCATCTAACGCGTTTAATTCACTTAAGCAATCAGCCTCCTCATCGTTTATGGGATGTTGCATGAGAATGGCTAAACGTTTAGCTCTAAAATCATCCAAAAACGCTTGCTGTTCATCAAAAGATAAAAAATCAAATCGTCTTTGATTTATATTGATTAATTTTCGACGATTATCAATAAGTTCCTTAAGGCTAATATTATCTTGATTATATAATTTTTGTAATAATTCTATTTCAAGATTATTTAATTGATCTGCGTCCAAACGATTAAAAGATTCTTTTTCCAAACGATCTAATCGTTTTTTTTCTAACTTATCCAAACGTTCTTTTTCTAAACGTTCTTGACGTTCTCTTTCTAATCGCTCCAGTTTTTCTTTTTCTGAAAGCGCCAACATTTCCTGTTCTAAACGTTCTTGACGCTCTTTTTCTATAATCGCTAAGTGTTCTTTTTCAAGCACATCAGATGCAATGATTGAGTCCATAAGTTCGATAAAATATCTGGGCGTTTTAGATTCAGCCTCTACCCATTGAATGTTTATATTTTCAAAAATTGAATTGCGCTTATCTTCTGTCTGCAACAACATGAAATCAATAAATTTTTTGAATTTATTACCCGGCAAATCAATACATTCAGGATAAATAGACTTGATGGAGCATACAATTGTATTCAACGCATCAAAAGCATTTTCGTTCAAATCATAAACATGATTGATATAATTCATATAATGAACAAAATCAAAATCTTGGGATCCAAAATTATCGCAAACATAATTAAATCGATCTCTAAACATAGATGATTCAGCCCTATGAAGAATATAAGTAGCCACAGATTGACGTGATTCAAAATTACGGTATGGATATTTTTCAAGAATTTTCTTTAAAAGAGGATAAGCGCATTCATAACTCAGCTCCCCTGCATTGATGGCATATACAATAAATGGATCAACTGAATATGAAGATTCCGTATTATCTAATTGAAATAAAAGATCCCAATATGCCATACAATTTTCTGATGGACCTTTTTCACCATTAATTAAAATAAATCGAAGAAATTTTGTATAATTCTCATCCGATGTATCTCTATTTGATATAAAGGAAATAATTTTTTCCCATTTATTTAAATTTTCTAATTTTGCATTTTTTTCTTCTTTAATAAGACGAATCAGTTTTTCTAATTTTATATTTTTTAAAAAAATATTATTCAAACAATAAAACACAATATCCAATGAAGATTCATTCATTGTTGAAATTAATTCGTATGTTTTAGTATATTCAGCCGGGGTAATGTCTTTATTTTTATTTTCTAGTATATTGTGTGCTAACAAAATATTTTCTTTAAAATTTGAATGGTCTTTTATTGACGCTATGTATCTAAAAATTTCAAGAAGAGAAAACACAGACCATTCTTGATGTCGAAAAAAAGGTGCCGTTAAATCAAATAATTCTTGATGTATTTCATCAGAACTATTTTTGATTGCTGATTTAATTGCACCCATAATTTGACGATTTTTTCTATCAATTTTTGATTGATCTACAATAATTATGTTAGAGTCGCTATTCATTGAAAATGCTGAATTAATAGGCAAGCTTAAACAACACAAAGATAGTAAAATTTTTTTCATTTCATTAATCCATTTATACTAAAAAAATTACTGTACTTTACTTCAAATAAAAATTCAATATATTTTAATAAATATTCGCTTTATTTTAAACAAACAAACAGATAGAAAAACGATAATTCTAGGAATTTTGACGAATTAGATAACATATTACAACATCAAAACAAAGAAAATATTTATACAATGGATTGTATTCAAAGCAGGTTGCTTTCAGCTTTATTTCTTTTTTTTAAGCTCTTCAAAATTTAAATACATTGCCTATTCTTTAGATCTACAGATTCAGAATGTAATAAAAATTAAATAAAATTACCTTTTACTGTTTGCCGCAATAGTATTAAAGAGTGCTATATTGCTTTCTAAAAATAATCGTACTAATAGAGTAATTAGATTTTAACTTTGTTGTTGACCCCCAGTTCCCAACTCGTCATTGCGAGGGGCCCAAATTTAAAAAGGGGCCCCGCGGCAATCTCTTTGTAAATTTTAGATTGCCACACCCCCTTCGGGGGTTCGCAATGACGACATACTTATTTTGGTTTACCTATTGTCGCAAAAATAAGTACGATTTTTATTAGAATTTACTATAATAATTAAATTTTAAATTTAATTTCGATCAATACCAATAAGCTCTATCGTCTACCGAATAATTTCTCTATGTCATTCAAGGTAAGCTCAATATAAGTTGGCCTACCATGATTACATTGACCTGAAAAAAGCGTATTTTCCATATCCCGCAATAAATGATTCATTTCAGAAATAGACAATTTTTGTCCTGCGCGCACTGAATGATGACAGGCATAAGTTGATAATATATCCAATATTTTTTCTTTAAGATGGAGTGGCTCTTCAAGTGTTTTAAGCTCATCTATGATATCAAAAATTAATTTTTGAGCATTAATCTCGCCTAAAATTGCTGGTGTTTCGCGTAAGATAATTGCGTCATCACCAAAAGGTTCAATTTTTAAACCTAAAGATTCTAGATGTTCTGCTGCATTCAGCAATAATGCTTTTTCTTGAGAAGATACTTCAATAATTTCAGGAATCAGCAAAGCTTGACGTGGTAATTTTTGGGATAATAAATTATTTTTTAACTGTTCATATTTAATGCGTTCATGCGCTGCATGTTGATCTACCAACAAAAAACCATTACTTGTTTGGCATAAAATATAATTTTGGTGTAATTGCGCTAATGGACGCCCGAGTTTCATGTCGTCATTTATTTCAAATGAAACATGCTCAACAAAATTTTCTGACAAATTTTCGGGTTTAAATTGAACAATTTCAGCTTCATCTTGGTTTATAGTTGCTTCATATATATTATTTTTAGTTACAAATGATGGTGCTGCACGAAAACTATTTAACTTAAAAGATTCCTGAACAGATGTTTTGGGCATTTCGTTTTTAGGTGTTGAAAAAAAACTACTACCAACATGTTGTCGTTCTGGAATTTTAGAGGATTCTTGCTTTAAAGTCGTAGGCTCTTGTTTAAATTTAGAAAGCGCAAAATCCGTTATAATAGGCGCTGATTGATGACCTTGTTGATGAAGCGCCGCTTTGATTGATGAAATCATAAGACCACGCACAAGACCCGAATCCAAGAAACGCACTTCGCTTTTAGCGGGATGGACGTTCACATCCACCTCTCGGTTTGGAATGGTTAAATATAAAAACGCAACAGGAAAACGATCTCTGGCCAACAAATCATGATATGAAAGCCTTAAAGCATGAGACAATATTTTATCTTTAATAGACCGTTTGTTAACAAAAAATTGCTGCATAATGCCTGAATTGCGGCTATAGGTTGGCAATCCTACATAACCTTCAATTTTATAGTCGTCACGTTCACCAATAACAAAAACTGTATTTTCTTTAAATTCCTTACCGTAAATTTGAGTAAGTCGCTCCAGAACATTATCCGTCTTAGGAAAATCAAAAATTGTTCTTTTGGTATCGCGTAAGGTGAAATGAATAGTAGGATTAGCTAGCGCCAAACGCTCCATTATTTCCGCAATATGGTTGGATTCAGTTGTGGTTGTTTTTAAAAATTTAAGACGTGCTGGTGTTGCAAAAAACAAATCTTTAATTTCAACACGTGTACCGATTGCGTGCGATGCTGGTTGGGGCTCTGATCTGTCACCCCCCTCAATCGTTATTTTCCAAGCGTGCGTTTCATTTTCAGTGCGTGATGTAAGTGACAATCTGCTAATAGCGCCTAATGAAGGTAATGCTTCACCCCTAAACCCCATGGTCGCAATTGCCATAAGATCCCCTTTGGGCAATTTTGACGTTGCATGTCGCTCAACAGCCAAAGATAAATCATCCTTTGACATGCCTTTGCCATTATCGGTCACAACAATTAAATCTTTACCACCATCAATGATATCAACCACAATGTAGGTTGCATTTGCATCAATCGCATTTTCAACAAGTTCTTTAACGGCAGAAGCGGGGCGCTCGACAACTTCACCCGCAGCTATTTGGTTAATAAGATTTTGGGGAAGAAGTCGTATATTCATGCTGCAATATTTTCGTTTTGTTTCAAATAATGTTGTGCCAAAATTTTACCTTGTTCAACAGCAGGTTGATCAAAAGCATTAACGTCCAGATATTCTGCCATCAAAATAGTTTCAAGCATAAAATGCATAAGCAAAGATCCCAAAACTTCCTCATTATAAGAGTCAAAAGAAATAAGGCGTACAGGACATCCATTTTGAGCGAGCGTTTCGTATGTTGCTTTTTGTTCAGCTTCCATTAAATTACCCAATGAATGCTTTGAAAGAGATTTAAGATTTTCTGTAAACCCAAGATTTTGATCGGGTTTTACACCCAATCCTTTTTGTTCAGCACAAAGAAGCGTGAAAAATTTATTTTTAGGTCCATCAAGAAAAAGTTGTAATTGGCTATGTTGATCAACGGCACCAATAGATCTAATAGGCGTTAATCCTTTATTATTTTTGCCAAGGCTTTCAGCCCACAATTGGCTATGCCACGCGCTTAGTCTTTCACAACGATCAATGTAAGGCATAAAAACCGTTTGATTGATGCCCTTCTCAAGAAATGCAAAGTGAAGCGCCGCTCCCGTCAATGAAGGAATGTCGTGAAGGTGATCAGCCTTCATGAAATCATCAAGGGTGTCTTGCGCCCCTTTTTGCAATTGACTAACATCGAGCCCCATAAGTAATGCAGGTAAAAGTCCAACATTTGACAAAACGGCATAACGACCACCAATATTTTGATCGTGCGATAAAATAGGGCAATTAAAATAATCGGCGAGCTTTGATAAAGAACTTGGTTTAGGCTCCGTCAAAACAACCAAATGATCTGCAATTTTAAGATCGCTTAAATCTTTACGCATTGATTTTAAAGCAATCAAAAACTGTAACAAGGTTTCTGCCGTTTCACCAGATTTTGAAATGACGATAATACCCGTTTTTGACCAATTTCTTTGATATGCCTTTTCAATTGTAAAAGGATCAATATTATCTAAAAAAATAAGATTTGGTTTATCGTTCTTTGACAAAGCTTGAAGCGTTTGGCCACCTAAACTTGAACCGCCCGTTCCTAAAACTAAAATTTCGTCAAATTTAGATAATTTTTCCTGAGCATGTTGTAAATCATTTGAAAGTAGATCTTCGTGCGTAGACCGAAAAAGAGGAAAATCTTTTTGATTTTGCCATTTTTTTAAAAATTTTTCACCATAATCAAGTGTCGTATTAAAAGTTTTTTCTGAAAGACCGTTTTGACCTATGGAAGGTTCAAAACAAAATAAAATTGAATTTTTTAATATTGATTTGGTCATTTTCTACCCTCATTGAAGATACACCTTTTGATATGCTTTTCTTCTTTTAAACTGTGGAGGGCGTCAGACTTCGGGATTCACAATGCTCATGTATAAAAAAATACATTCCGCTTGCTCACCACTTGTCTTTCTACCCACATTTTAAAATAATTTATGCATCCGAGCCACTTTAGACATATTAATTGTAAATTGCAAGAAAACGGATATAAAAATAAGTTGCATTAAATACGTATGCGTATTATACATATACGTATCTTTCTAACGCTAAAGGAATAAAAATGTCTAATCTTTCTCTTGATTTTGTACTTTTGTTTGTTGAATCTCCTGCCATAAGCAAAAATTTTTATGCGTCTCTTTTAGGGCTTGAACCAATTGAAGAATCTGAAACTTTTGTTTTATTTTCACTTCCCAATAATATTCAATTGGGACTTTGGTCACGTCACAGTGCAGAGCCAAAAGTTTTTGCTCAAACCGGTGCAAGTGAAATCGCATTCACGCATAAAAATGGTGCAGAAATTTATCAAAAATGGTGCGATCAAAATATCCAAATATTGCAACATCCAACGAATATGAGTTTTGGTAGAACTTTCGTAGCATTAGATCCTGATGGACATCGGTTGCGTGTTTTTTGGCCTAATGAAGAAACTTGTTAATTTTCAAGATTCTTCGTTTCTAACTATCCAGATTATGAGGCAAAGTCTAGGAAGATAGAGAACCGGCACGGAGTGTACTAAAGTACATGAGTACCGGAAGCGCAAAACTGACGACGAATTTGCCCGTAAGGTGGACAGTTAGTAATGAAGAAATATTGGGTAGGTGTTGCAAGCCACGATCACGTGAAAAATGCTATACAAAGCAACATTATTCAAGTGTGTCATGGCAAAAAAGGACCATTAAGCCTTATGAAAGAAGGCGATTGGATTGTTTATTATTCATCAAAATTACGTTTTGGTGAAAATGAACCCTATCGTCATTTTACAGCAATTGGACAGATTTCAGCGGGGGAGCCCTATCAATTTCAAATGAACACTAATTTTATACCCTGGCGCCGCAACGTTAAGTTTCATCAAGCAAAAGATACGTCCATCTTACCATTGATTGAAGAACTTTCGTTTATTCACGATAAGAAATATTGGGGATTTCCTTTTCGAAAGGGATGTTTTACTGTACCATTTAACGACTTTTCAATTATTGCTCATGCAATGGGAGTGTTAATGGATGATACCGCCTTCTAGTTTAAATCAATGGAATCTTTATAAAACACCAGAAACAAGCCCTGGATATTTATTATGGCGCACAAGTACAACCTGGCGCAAATTAATTGAATTGGCTTTAAAACCCACAAAACTTACACATCCTCAATTCGTTGTTTTGGCATCCATTGATTGGTTAAGCAAAGGCGATCAAAAAGCGAGCCAAGCTGATGTTGGCCGCCATGCTGGATTAGATCCAAATACAATTTCACAAATTTTAGGCGGACTTCAAACAAAAAAACTTGTAGAGCGTATCAGTTCAAATAATGAAAGAAGTAAATTTCATAGGCTTACCCAAGAAGGAAAGGAACGCTTAAGCCAAGCTATTCCCCTTATTGAAAAAACAGATCAAGATTTTTTTGCGATTCTTGCGCAAGATGAAGAAATTTTTTTAAAACTTTTAGGGAAATTGACTTATAATTCTGACAATTCAATAAAATAAGCTTTAGCATAATTATTATCATTTC
Source organism: Alphaproteobacteria bacterium (assembly GCA_030680745.1). Classification (NCBI taxonomy): domain Bacteria; kingdom Pseudomonadati; phylum Pseudomonadota; class Alphaproteobacteria; species Alphaproteobacteria bacterium. The sequence goes on along the minus strand of JAUXUR010000030.1, from coordinate 45,118 downwards.
ATGCAGATACCACACTTTATAATAAATAAAAGTGTTATTGTTTGAGATCGCAGAATCAAATGTTGTAATTTTTTAACTTCTTTAAATGATATTTCTGTTGCATCTGGTGAAAGAAAAGTGTTTCAACTCCTAATTTCAACAGATGCAACAAAAATAAGATTAGTCGTCACTAATTTTATTACTCTTAAAAAAACGCCTTATAAATACCTTCTTCCTTCTCTTTTTCCATCAGTTAAATAATGGTTTTTTGCCCAATTTATTTTCTGCTCTAGATTCATATTTTTAGAAGCATCTTGTAAATCTAAATACAGACCAATATACCTAAGCGCATCAAAATCTGCTGGCAGCACTGGTTTATAAGTTCTATTTTCGTTTTTTCCACGATTTAAATAATGATTTTGAGCAAATGTTATTTTAGCATCCTCTGAATGCAGCGTTTGAGCGTGATCAAACAAGTCTTTATACCAACGAAGATATGCGTGAGGATTAAAATCTTCTGGCAACACATTTACAACTCTAACAGGCAACACCTCAACGGCTTTATACCTTCTTTTTTCACTTATGCTTTTATTTAAATAATGATTTTTTGCCCAATTTATTTTCTGCTCTAGATTCATATTTTTAGAAGCATCTTGTAAATCTGAATACAGACCAATATACCTAAGCGCATCAAAATCTGCGGGCAACACATTCAACTCAGGTGCAATTTGAGCGCTAATAACAGGCTGAACAATTACAGGCTGAACTGGTTGTGGTCTATAAGCTGGATCTGGTCCTGCATAAGCTGGCAAAGGCGCGAAAAACAAACTGTTAACATATCGTTGCGCTTGATGCAATCTGCCTTTAGAAGTTAAAACATCAGCTTTAATACGCGCTATTTCAAGTAAAGCATCATCCACTCCATTAATTGACTCAGCTGCCTTAATCAAAGCATTACGAATAATCAAACGCAACTTCACATATTTTTGTTCTAAACTCGGTATTTTACCTGGTTTAGCACCCTCATCCTCGATTAGAAGTTTCTTATCTTCAATTTTTTCAACATGTTCTTCTACAATACGTCTTTTCGGTTGAATAGCTCTTTCAAGCACTTCTAATTGAAGAATCAGCTCATTAAGTTTTTCCATTGCTCTTTTAGAATCATTAATGAGTGTTAACGGTTTAGGATTAATATTATCACGATTTAAAAGATTAGAAAGTCGAACTAGTTCTTCTACCTGAGGTATATTTTGTTGATTGATTTCTATCCCTTTGTTATCAAAATCTCTTTTTAAAACATTCATAGTACCATGAATAGCATTTATTGACGCTATATGAGGATTTATCCCACCTTCAAACTGAGTAAATTTAGCTTCATCTGCTTTATGTGCTTGATCAATTCGTAGTTTAGGTGTGTTACTAACATTTGTTTGTTGCTCAAATACTGAACGTCTACTTGCTAGATTAACATTATTCAATACTGGATCAACAACAGGTGCATTACTTGCGACGGGTGCATTAGCTACTGAGGTTGCTGGTGTGTGAGTGTGCGTAGCTGGTGAGGGTATAGCTGGCAACGGCCTACGCATAGGAGAGGGAACAACAGATAGAGGCGCAGCTGATGATGATGAAGCCGTATATGGCACTGGTATAAACAAGCTAGCAGGAATTACAGATGGTCGATCATTTGACTCATTCTCTTCATCTGAATCTTCACTCCAATAACCGTCATCTTCATCTTCCTCAAGCTCATCAGAATCAAAATCATGTGCCTTACGCGTATCTTCAATACCTTTACGTAATTCTCCTCCAACTTGTACGCCTCCATTTAAGAAAATTTGAGCCAAAATATTATCTTTTATAGTATCAATAGACAGCATCATTTTAGAAAAAGAAAGAGAGGTCTTTTCTGCTGAATCAATCCTAAATTCTAAACGAACATTTTGTTGATCATTATATATAAACCCAAAAACGACTTCCTGGTTCCCATTTAATATATCATCGCCCACAGAAACACTACCACGCATTATTTTTTGAATTTCATTGTTATGTCCATCTATTATTCGAACAGAACAATTTTCGTTAGATGTTTTTTGCAAAGATATTTTAACTAGGTGATTTTTAAACTCACTTGCCATATTCCCTTCAATCTGAGGAATAGGAAGATAAAAAACATCGCCTACATTTTCTTGTTTCAAAGATACAATATCTGTAACTGCATCAACACCAGGATCAATTTTATTATTATTATTAATTGATACAATGTGCGTACCATCATTCAAGACATCAATTTTATTGGACCAAACAATATTTCCATATGTATCAGGTGTTAAAATATCATAATTAGTAGCTGCATTTGCGTTTATTAAGATAATAGTAGAAAATACTGTAGAAATAAGTATTTTTTTTATGTTTTTCATAACGAATCCTTTGTATAAAAATTTATAAGAAATATAATATATAATAATAGTAATATATGCTGCCATAAACGAACTGTCAATAAAAAACTTTAAAAAAAGCTGCCTTGCAATATTAAAGCTGCTAATACTTACACAAAAGAATCATTTTTTCCAAAAAAATACAACAAACTACCTTCTTTCAACATACGTAAAATTATATTTTATTCGTTGTTTTTAATTAAAAAAACAATATTAATACTTGTATATACATAAAAAAATATTATGTTTATAATTTTTTACTTTATATATACATATTATCAAAAAATTTTAAAATGGATGAATTTAAATACACACATTCATATATATTTTAAACACAGCCCTATTGTTTAATCGCCCCATATATATTTCAAAATAAAATTTAATTTTGTTTAATTCATAATAAGCGTTATAATACGGCGTTTTCTAAAATGAGGATTTAAAATTGAGAAAAATATTTTCTGTGTGTCTATCTTTTTTATCCATCAATTTTGTTCTTAATGCTGAACAATTACAGCCGCATGCGATTACCTTGAAAGAAGAAGATAAAATTCTTCTGTCAAAAATTGAACAATCACTCAATAATATTAATACACTTAAGACAGAATTCAGACAAATTTCTGTGACGGCCCAAGGTCAAAAATCAGAAACCAAAGGTCTTTTTTTGTTGTCACGCATTAAAGGCGAATCTGTGAAATTTCGATTTGATTACGCCCCACCCCAAAAAATTATGATTTTGGGTGTTGGAAACAATATAATGTATTACGATAATGAAGTTGATCAAAAGACGCCTATTGATTTAAAATCAACACCAGCTGCTTTTTTAGCGCATGAAACAATTAGATTTAACGATGATTATATCGTGACAAACCTTATTAAAGATGACAAAGACATAAAAATACGCATCGTTCAGAAAAAAGATCCCGGCAGCGGTACTGTTGAACTTAATTTTGAGCAATCGAATTTAAAATTAAAAGGTTGGCGTCTTACAGATGCGCACGGCACCGACACCATCGTAAACCTTTTAAGCCAAGAACATGGCGTTAAATTAAATCCTAACGACTTTAAATTCTTCAGTCCTGAAACCGGTGGTAAACCAAAATCGCTTTATCCATAAAAGCAGAAGATGCTTTTCAAAGGAATAAATTTGACAAAGTAACTCAAAGAAAACATAAGGACAGATTCAAGATTCATAAAATTTTTTACTTTACTTAAAAAGTCAATTTAATTGACATAAATAATTTCATATGATAAAAATATTTAATAATTTATTAAACATGTTAGGTTTATCTATGAAAAAAATAATTCTATCCTTTGTCATTTCTTTTTATTTAATAATTGCAAATTGTTTTGCTGGCTTTCATGAAGCTTTAGAACTTTTTGAAGCTGAAAGATATAACGAATCAGCATCCCTTTTTTTGGAATGCCATCAAAATGGTAATATGCTAGCTTATGATTATTTAAAATATTTACAACAAAAAAATATCGATGTTGATTTTAAAACGTCCCCCACTATAGAAGAATTTAACACTCATCTAAGTTCTGGATATTTAAAAGCTTCTCAACAATATATAGCTTATGCAAACAATCAAAACAAAAAGAAACCTATCGTTGCTCTCCAGGCACTATCAGAAAAAAACAATTCACACGCAATGATATTGCTAGGTAAAATTGCTGAAATTGAAGATAAAAAACCATCTGGCCAAAAAGTAAAATTAATCAAAAAACAAGCTCTTAAAAAGCCACTGGATTATTATCTTCAAGCAGCACAATTATACGATCGCGATGGGTTTTTAGAGCTTAAAAAACTTGACCCCAATCACCATTTCATTAAATTAAAAGCTTTTATTATAGAGAATTCAGAAGAAGGTGTAGGGGAAGAAAAACTTGCTGATTTCTTTTATAAAAAAAATGCATTTTCAGAATGGGCTCAATGGTTTCTTAGGTCCTATCTTTATGGAAGAAGAAGCAATTCAGAATTATTTATTGATTCTGTTGCGAGCAATTTAATTAAGAATGCAGTCAATGAAATACGAAATGATGCAACAAAGTATCAATTTGATCTTCCTTCTTATCTTAATAACAGCATCTTAGATATTGTTCATTTTCTTGCACATGAAGAAAATTATATAGCACAAAACTTTATGGCAGCATTATATGATTTTAATTTTAAAGAATTAGCTTCAGAGCATTATCCTAAAAATATTAAAAATGCCCATTTTTGGTATACAAAAGCGGCGCATAATGGCGATCTGTTGGCTTGTTATAATTCTGGGTATATGAGTTATACTAAATTCAACAAATTTAATATCTTTCAAAAAAAAGAAACACAAAAACATATTAATGAAATTACAAATGCACTTAATTTTTTAAAAAAAGCAGCATTAAAAAATATCACTGATGATGCACTTAATTACTTCCTTGCTTTAAATGAACAGATATATTTAATCGCTGAAGATCATCGTTTTACAGATCAATATATAGAAGCATTAAAAATGGGGCATGAAAGACCAAATATAAATCAAGAATCCTCAGCGATTAGATACATCAGCTTGATAACAAAACACAAAATGAATGATCATTTATCTGAAGATGCATTAGATGCATTTACACATAAATTTTCAAACAATCAACATATTCTTAATCAAGTTGGCGTAATTTATAAAGATGGTTTATGTGGTATTGAACAATCACCTGAACATACGCGGAAAGCAATTTCTTATTTTGAAAAATGCCTTGAAATTGAGCCTAATTACACTGACGCTCTCTACAATTTGGGGCATATATTACTTTATACTGCCATTAAATACGATTTAAACAAAGATGTTCTTTTTAGAATTATCGATCTTTCAATGCGCGCTTATGATGCGGGTGAAGTTGATGCTGCCATTGATTTGGGGATTGCCTATTCTTATTTAACAGAAATAGGATATGCCTATTCTGCTGAATGCATCAAGTGGTGTGAATGTTCAGCCAATACCCACAATAATGCAAAAGCACAGCTTAATTTAGCATTGTTTCACATTCAAGGTATTCATAATCTTTCTCAAGACAAAGATTTAATCTTAAATTATTTAGATAGATCTATTGAACAAAACAATACGCAAGCTATCGCACTAAAAATATTTATGTTTTTATTTTTAGATTTTGAACAATATCAAGTTGAAGTTACTGAATTATTTCAACGCGCAAACAATATAAATATTAATTGGATGCAAGAAGTTAATTTTGTATTGCCTCTGTTTGATGCCTTCAACAACCTGAAAACATTACAACAAAATGAACTTGACGAAGAGGCATTAGAAGACCTAACAACAGATCCTGTTTCAAGTGAGGCAGATGAGAGTTCTTCAGAAGAAGATCAAGCGCCAACGATACTGTTATCATCAGATACAATTGAAAAGAAAATACATGTTGAATTAAAAAACAACAAACACATTAATAAAAAGGAAAAAAATAAAGATGTTCCTAAAAATGAATCTTTATCTTCAAAAATAAAACTTAAAGATAAAGAATCTGTGATCTTAGGCAATATTATGAATAAAAAATCTCGTAAAAAAGTTCGCTGGGATGAGTTTGTGAAACTTGCGCAACGTTATATGAAGCCTGGTGACTCTATTATGACCACTAAACATAAGGGTTCAAAAGTAAAGTTTGATATTGCAGGCAATAAACTTGATATTGATATTCCTAAACACAACGAAAGAGCGTTTCTTGAAGGACGAAGACTTGAAAAGGTCAGAGAATTTTTTGAAAATTTAAAGCGTTAATATTGAAGGGGTTAAAATCACGGTGAACTCATCATGGTTTAGCCCCTTGTTTTATGTTTAGACTTCTAATGTTAAATGTAAATTTTACTTTTAATTAAAGTTTTTAAATTGCCGCAGGGCCCCTAAATTTGGGCCCCACTCAATGACGGGTGGTAAATATTTTTTTACTATCCAAACCATTAATTTCCATATGCTCCAGTTAATTTCATAAAATTATTATGAAATATCAATAGCCCTAATTTAAAAAAAATTAAAGTGAGTTTTTGTCTAAATAACAGCCTTTCGTGAAGAATAAATTTGACAAAGTAACTCAAAGAAGATATAAGGATAGATTCAAGATTCTTGGCTTTTAAAGCTTACGGAGACTATAGATGAAAAGAACATATCAACCGAGCGTTATCGTTCGTAAACGCCGCCATGGTTTTCGCGCTAGAATGGCAACACCAGGTGGTCGCAACGTTATTAATCGCCGTCGTGCACAGGGTCGCAGAAAACTTTCTGCATAGATTTTAACGCTTAGCCCATCTTATGGTCAAAATAGTTGTCAGCCCTCCTCTTCTGGTACTCATGTACTTAAGTACATTCCGTTCCAGTTCTCTGGCTTCCTATATTTTGACTCATAATTTGAGCCATGCTTAATTTAAAATCGCAATAAGTGTTTCCTAATACCCATTAGGATTATGCTATCTGTGTTGAGAGCGCTTAAAATTAAGCGCTTGTACATTCCTAGTAACACCCAAAAAAACCTTAAATGTAACTTCTATCCAACTGCCAAGATTATGAGGCAAAGTCTATGGAATGAGTACTCCAGAAGCTTGATAATTAAGATCCTGAGGATCTTAATGTCTTAGCTGAAGAGGAGTCATGAGAACCGGCGCGGAATGTACTTAAGTACATGAGCACTGGAAGCGCAAAGCTGACGACGAATTTGGCCATAGGATTGGATAGTTGTATTTTTTATGAAGCCTTGATGTGTTGATAACTACCCTTAAGAAAAGAACTGATTTTAAGCGTTTGACCACAAGTGGCAAAAGCATCAAATCTAAATCATTCATTCTTCAATATAAACCCTTTCCAGACGCAATTTCACATGATCTTGAATCTTTACGCTATGGTTTAACTGTTACCAAAAAAATAGGCAATGCGGTTATAAGAAATCGTGTTAAACGACGCTTAAGACCTTTGATTCGTGAGCTTTTTCCGACTTTAGCCTTACCTTTTTGTGATTATGTTTTTATTGCAAGGCATTCTTTGATTGATCAAAATTCTGACCTTCTTAAAAAAGAAGTTGAGACCTCCCTTGAAAAAATAAAAAAAACTGTTAAGTAGTGCTTATATTTCTATTAAAAAAGATACAGAAAACATGCTTGGAACTTTACTAAAATCATTCCTTATTTTTTTATTAAAGCTCTATCAAATCCTCATTTCGCCTTTCTATAGACCTTGCTGTCGTTTTCATCCGACATGTACACGCTATGCAATTCAGGCGATCGAAAAACATGGACCAATACGTGGCTTTTTGTTAATGTCAAAACGCCTGATGAAATGTCACCCTTGGGGGGATCATGGATATGATCCGGTTCCCGAACATAATGAACGAAATAAACGAGTATAAAATGGCGGATCAAAAGAATTTAATTATTGCACTCATTCTTTCAGTTGGTATTCTTGTAGGTTTTCACTATATTTACGAAGCACCACGTCAAGAACGCATTAAGCAAGAACATCGAATGCTTGCTGAAAAAAAAGCACAAGAAGCTGCTCAATCAGGCATTGTATCACCTACCAACCCAACAGGCGCAACGCCAGGTGTTTCTACACCAACATTACCACAAGTGCAGCAAATTGTATCACGTGAAGAAGCGCTAAAGCTATCCAAACGCGTGACAATCGACACACCTCATATGAAGGGCTCGATCAATTTGAAAGGCGGTTTTATTGATGATATAATTCTTAAAGATTATAAAGTGGTTAATACTGATGATAGTCCGCTCATTTCTTTATTCTCTCCACAAGGCGCTGAAAAACCATATTATGCTGATTTTGGTTGGGTAGCAGGTAATCATACATTAACGTCGTTGCCTACAAGTGACACGATTTGGACGTCAACAAGCGAAACATTAGTGCCAAATCAACCCATTACGCTTTCTTGGGATAATGGCCAAGGGTTGCGTTTTGAAAGATTGATTAGCGTTGATGATCAATATCTTTTCACCATTACACAAAAAGTGATCAATAATACGACCCAAAATCACATTTTATATCCTTATGGTCTTATTTCGCGTACAGGCACACCGACACTTGAAGGCGCTGCTATTTTACATGAAGGATTTTTAGGCGTTTACGAAGGTAAATATAAAGAAACAGATTATAAAGATGCCTTGAAAAAAAGTAAGGTCGACTTTGACACCAAAGGCGGCTGGATGGGTATTACGGATAAATATTGGCTTGTGGCATTAGCACCCGAAAATGACAAAACATACAAATCAACCATTAACCACACTGTTTTAAATAATCAGGATAAATATCAAACAGATTATTTAGGACCAGATTATAATTTGGCACCTAATCAATCTATCGAACACAAAACATTTTTGTTTTCAGGCGCTAAAAAGCTTAAAATTTTAGCGGGTTATGCCGATACGCATAATATCGAACGTTTTGATTTAGCAATTGATTTCGGTTGGCTTTATTTCTTAACAAAACCTTTGTTTTATTTACTTGATTTCCTTCATGGTCTCATCGGCAATTTCGGTCTTTGTATTTTGGGTCTCACCATTCTTGTGCGTTTGGCTTTATTTCCATTGGCGAATAATTCCTATAAGACTTTTTCGAAAATGCGTTATTTAAATCCAGAAATAACACGTCTTAAAGAGCGTTATGGCACCGATCGCATGAAAATGAACCAAGAATTGATGGCGCTCTACAAACGCGAAAAAATTAATCCAATGGCCGGGTGTTTGCCTATTCTTATCCAGATACCTGTCTTTTTCGCGCTTTATAAAGTGCTTTATATATCGATTGAAATGCGCCACGCACCTTTCTTTGGATGGATTCATGATCTTTCAATGCCTGATCCAACGTCAATCATCAATCTTTTTGGTTTATTGCCGTTTGAACCTTTCTTTACACTTGGCGCATGGCCGATCGTGATGGGTATCACAATGTTCTTACAACAAAAATTGAACCCACAACCAACGGATGCGACACAAGCAAAAATCATGGCATTCTTGCCGCTCATCTTTACGTTTGTTTGTGCTAATTTCCCATCGGGTCTCGTGATTTATTGGACTTGGGGCAATATGTTATCGATTCTACAACAATGGGCCATTATGAAAAAATACAAACCTAAATTGACAAAGGAAACCCTAAGTCATTTAAAAGCGCCTAAAAATGGAAAATAATGACGATATTTTTGCTTTAACGCCCGAAATTTTAGAACTCGGGCGTTGGCTTTTTACACAAGAATCAACTTTTTTTAAAGGCGTTGTCTCTGAAAAAGGTTTGCCCCTGACGACCTTGCCTGAAATTGCGTTTGCTGGCAGATCCAATGTTGGAAAATCAAGCCTTATCAACGCCTTGACCAATCGCGCTTTATTAGCACGTACGTCAAATACACCAGGACGTACCAAAGAGCTCAATTTCTTTGATTTAGGCGAAAGAATAACGTTAGTCGATTTACCTGGTTATGGATATGCTAAAGCCGCTAAAAAAGAAGTGGCAAGTTGGCAACATTTCACCAAAATCTATTTGCGTGGTCGCGCACAATTACGACGTGTTTATATACTTATTGATGCGCGTCATGGTATAAAACCAACAGACAAAGAAGTCATGAAATTGTTAGATGATTCTGCGCAATCCTACCAAATAGTGATGACGAAATCGGATAAGGTTAAAACGCAAGAACTGCAAGAAATCGCTGAAAAGACGATGGAAGAAGCCAAAAATTTCGTGGCGTGTTTTCCACAAATAATAATCACAAGCTCTAGCACTAAAGAAGGCGTTGACCTTCTTCGCGGCGCTATTGCGAAACTTATAACCGAGATACAAAAATGATTGCTTCAAACAACATTGAAAACTGGGTTTTCGATCTTGATAACACGCTTTACCCAGCATCGCTTGGCATTATCGAACAAGCGCGCGAAAAAGTCGTTGTCTATATGGCTGATTTATTAAAAATAACCCATGAAGAATCTATCCACCTTTATCGTGAATTGCATAAAGATTATGGCTCAATTATGCGTGGCCTTAAAATGAAGCATAATTTACAACCTAAAGATCTATTTGAAACAATGCGTGGTCTTAACTTATCTCATGTATTACCTGACATTAAGCTTCATAAAGCGCTTTCCAAACTGAAAGGGCGTAAAATTATTTTTACCAATGCGCCACAATTACACGCAGAAACAATGCTTGAAAAATTAGGCATTTTAGAACATTTCGACCATATCTATGATATTGGGGCTGCCAATTATATTCCCAAACCTTTGCCAGAAACCTATAGTAACTTTCTTGTAAAATATAATATTAATCCTGCAAATTCTATTATGTTTGAAGATGTCCCGATGAATTTAAAACCGGCATCGGATCTTGGCATGATGACAGTGTTAGTGCGCAATAATCCTGAAAGCTTTTTACCCGATTGCAAAAAAGATTATATTGACCATATCGCCGATGATATTGCAGAGTGGTTACATAACACTTATATGGAGTAATTCTTCATGAGCAATTCATCTATCGACCTTGCTTGGGAAAACAGAACGCAACTTACATCCGAGCATATTTCCCTTAAGCAAGAAATCGATCATATTATTGATCGTCTTGATGCAGGCACTTTACGCGTTTGTGAAAAAAAAGACGGCCAGTGGATCACGCATCAATGGATTAAAAAAGCTATTTTGCTTTCTTTTCGCTTGAATCCTAATCGTTTAATAAAAAATGGCCCTGATGATGCGCCATGGTTTGATAAAGTTTCCACCAAATTTCAACATTGGACCAGCCAAGATTTTGAATCCGCAAAATTACGTGCTGTTCCCGGATCAATTGCACGTCATGGCGCCTTTATAGGCCCCAACGTCGTGCTGATGCCAAGTTTTGTGAATATTGGTGCCTATATTGATGAAGGGACACTTGTGGACACTTGGGCGACGATTGGTTCATGTGCTCAAATTGGTAAAAATTGTCATATCTCAGGCGGCGCTGGTATTGGTGGCGTTCTTGAACCCATTCAAGCGAATCCCGTGATTATTGAAGATAATTGCTTTATAGGCGCGCGCTCTGAAGTTGCCGAAGGCGTCATTGTTGAAGAAGGCTCAGTTCTTTCTATGGGCGTTTATTTAGGGGCGTCGACTAAAATTATTGATCGTCAAACAGGCGAGATTTTCATGGGCCGCGTACCTTCTTATTCCGTTGTGGTGCCTGGTACATTACCTTCTAAACCTATGCAAGATGGGTCACCTGCCCCCAGTCTTTATTGCGCCGTGATTGTAAAACGTGTTGACGCACAAACGAGATCTAAAACAAGCATTAATGAATTATTACGTAATTAAGAGGGTTCCATGCTTGATCCCGTTAAACTTGCACAAGATCTAATCGCATTGCCTTCTATCACGCCTTTTGAAGCTGGCACGTTGGATCTATGTCAGCATCATCTTGAATCATTAGGATTTGTTTGTGAGCGTTTTGTCTTCAGTCAAAAAGGCACACCAGATGTCGATAATCTTTTTGCAAAATTTGGTACAAATGCACCTCATCTTTGTTTCTTAGGGCATTTAGACGTTGTGCCGCCTGGAGATAGTACTCTTTGGACTTATCCGCCATTCGACCCCCATATCTCGAATGGTTTGCTTTATGGGCGAGGTGTGGCCGACATGAAAGGCTGTGTTGCTTCTTTCATTGCAAGCCTTCATTCTTTCATCAAATCCAAAAACTGCACGGGATCCATCAGTCTTATCTTAACCTGTGATGAAGAAGGACCTGCAATTAATGGCACCAAAAAAGTTTTGGATCATTTAATCAAACGAGGCGAAAAATTTGATGCTTGTTTAGTAGGCGAACCATCTTGTCCGACTTTTCTTGGGGAATCATTAAAAATTGGCAGACGTGGTAGCCTAAATGGCAAAGTCACTTTTTGTGGTAAGCAAGGTCATGTCGCCTATCCAAAACTCGCCCATAATCCGATTCCTGAAATGATCGGGTTTTTAGATACATTATCCAAAATTGAGTGGGATCAAGGTACCGAGCATTTTCAACCTACAAATCTTGAAATAACATCTATTGATGTGAATAACAAAGCCTATAATGTTATTCCTGCTAAAATTGAAGCTCAATTTAATATACGATTTAACCCACTTCATAATGCGGAGAGTTTAAAAAAGCACATTCAGGGACTTACGAACGATCCTGATGATAAATTTCAATGGCAATCCAGTGGCGAAGCTTTTTATACGCAAAGCGAAACCATAGCCCAAATTTTACAAGAATCCTGTCATCAAGTTTTAGGGCATCGTCCTACTTATTCAACAACAGGCGGCACGTCCGATGCGCGCTTTATGCATATGCATTGCCCCGTTATTGAATTTGGATTGGTGAATAAAACAATTCATCAAATTGATGAATGCGCATCAATTGAAGATATTTATCACCTTAAAGAAGTGTATCATCAATTTTTACTAAATTATTTTTCCTGATGCGAGTGATAGTATCATTTGATACTGTCAACACGAGCAGATTTTTCATATTATTACTGATTTTTAGATTGTTCTTGCCTAATCATTCGCTCTAAATTTGCTTTTGCATTGTTTCTTTTATTGACATCACTCATATCTTCAGCTTGTTCACTCAACAACATCTTTGCTCTTTGTAATCTATTCGGATCATTTCCTGCAGGTCCCATAGCTTTAAGATACATCCCACCTAAAAATGTTTTAGCAAGCTTCTGTGACTCCTTATCAAATGTTTTATTGCTTGCATTTGTTAAAAGGCGAAAAGCTTCTTCCTGTGAAACGCGCATATTAGCAAAAAAAGCTGCTTCATTAAGGTTAATGATACCCAAAAAAGTTTCAGCAATATGTTGCGCTACAGAAGAATATTGGTTTGAATATGCACTTAATAACAATTGAACAGCTTTTACAGGAGCAGAATAATTATTTTGTGGATGTTTACAAGGTAAAGAATGCAACCTGCCTAACATTGCTTCAGCCAAATGCTTTGCCTCAAGGTCAAAAGATTTCTTATAAGCACTATTAAAATAATTAAATGCTATTTCAAATCGGTTTTGAGAAGGTTCAGTAGGAACAAGAGCATCAATATATATTCGACCTAAAAATACTTCAGCTATTTGTTGTGCTGCTAAACTAAATGTTTTTTTACTTGCAGATGAAAAATATAATAACGCATTTTCAAAACGATGCTCTGCATATGTTGCAAATATAAGATTTTCAAAATACATTCTTCCTAAAAAAACCTCACTTATTTGTTGTGCTTCCAAATTAGATGTGTTTGAGGCCGCTTCAAACAAAAGAAAGAAAGCTTTTTGACGTTGAATGGATATTTCTTCTCCAGGCACCAGCCCTTCTAAATACATTCTACCTAAAGTCATTTTTGCTATATGTTGCGCCTCAGGAAAATTCGATTTTTGTGAGGCTTTCGTTAGCAAATCGCAGGTTATTTGAAATCTATTACAAGACTCTGACTCTGGTATTAAATTATTAAAATACATTTCCCCTAAATGCAGTTCAGCTATATGCTGAATTATTGGATTTTGATTTTCTTTTAATGTATATTTAAGGAAAATAAATGCCATTTCATCGCTGTTTTCTTTTGCATTTCTAAAATTAGTAAAATAATTTTCTAATAAAACGCTAGAATCGGTTGACGTGTCTATAGCACTAGATTCTTCTTGAATATTTGATGAATTATTAACTTCATTATCTTCATTAGTATTAAAAATGTAATCGCTATATTTTTCAATATCCGCAAGATCCTCTAAATCAAGACCAATTTCATTATTATTTTCTTTTTTTTCTTCAACAATCAACGAATTGTTTTCTTTTTTTATCTCAATACTTTCAGGTATTATAAAAAATTTATTATATTTAGGCATATTTATAAGATTATATTGAACGCCAAATATATCTCTAAATCTAGTCATCCCTTGATAATCGATAGAATCAAGATTTTCTTTGTCGGAAATTATAATTCCTTTTTCATCTTGCGTTGGTTGAATATCCAAAAAATAGGGCAATGTAATACATACATTATTATCAAAAGTAATATTGTGATCTTTTCCATCTTTTGAAACGATCGTAACTGCATTAAGTGACTGTAAATAAAAAGTAAAAATAGCAGTAAGCAATGATATTTTTTTCATTTAATAATCCTAATAATATGTCTATTTATAAACTAAGTCAGCAATGCTACCCATACAACATATAAAAGTCAATAAAACGTCTATTGGTATTTTTAAATAAACATTACAAATATAGTATTTAATTTTTGATAGGATTAACAACATGTAAAAACGCATCTATATCTGTCCAAATATTTTTACGTGTTTCTGTAGATTCATCTAAAAGACAATGTCTTGTATTGGGATATATTTTTATTTGGCCATTGGTAAATGTTTTAAGAATATCTTTATATGCTTCATTTTTTATAACAGGATCATTTTCAGGACTTAAAAGCAACATTGGCATATCAATTTTTTTATTTTCTAATAATTTATGAAGAGCTGCAATTGATTTAAAAGTGGCTTCAAGCCATCCAAAAGTGTAGCCACGCACAAGATATTGATCATGTTTCATTTGAATTTTGCGTCTTTTCGAAAACTGGTCGGCATCATGTGTAAAAGGATTTTCTTCAAATGGTTCAAATTCTGGGCCATTCAATTTATCACCAAAAATATATTTTTCTCTATATCCTGTTAGCATCATGGCTTTAGAAAGCGCGCGCGCGACTTTAGGGTGATAGGGCGCCGTTCTTATGTCAACCATGGGCGCTGAAAGAATAATACCTTTTACAGGTGTAATTAATTGCTCCAAAACATAGCGTAAAGCTATATTGCCACCCATAGAATGCGCAAAAATATATAAAGGGGTTTCAAGATCAGGTAAAACGATTTGATTTATAAATTGGGTAAGGTCTTTAATATAAGTGCTATAATCATCAATATGACCTTTTTCTGAATCACTTAAAGTGCGTTTAGAACCACCTTGACCACGCCAATCAAATGTAAAAATTTTATATGATCTATTTAAAAAATCTAAATTAACTTCTTTGTATTCTTCTATAAATTCTCGTCTACCTGTTAATGTTAGTATTGTCCCTTTGTGATAATTTTTAATGGGGTAATAATATTTTGCGTATCGTATATAGGAATTATCAGGTGTTGGCATCATACCATAATCAACTTTAAGCTGAATAATATCTTTATTAACGGGTTTAAAAAAATTTTGTACTTTTTCAACAATAGAAAGAAAAAAAGTTTTCCATGATTTTTGATCGAAAAAGGGTGATTTTTTTTTAACTTGTTCCATTTTTATTTTTTTCTTTATTGTGCGATTTTCTTTCCTATTTACGATTTTAAACTTTTTTGCTTCAAAAAAAATAAAAAAATGGTGTATGATATGTATAATTTATAAATGTGTGGTTAAAAATGCGTAAACTTAAGTTTCAGGATGAAGAAATGACTCAGATTCATGATATTGAGCACAACAAACTCAAACGTCGTGGCATGATGTTCATTTTGTCTTCTCCGTCTGGCGCTGGTAAAAGCTCTATTGCACATGGTTTGCTCACACGAGACCCTAATTTATCACTTTCTATTTCTGCAACCACACGCCCCAAACGTGAAAATGAAATTAATGATGTTGATTATCATTTCGTTACCGTGCCTAGATTTCAGGAAATGCTTCAGCATGGTGAATTTTTAGAACATGCTCAAGTGTTTGGAAATTATTATGGCACGCCCAAAGGACCTGTAATGCGCGCCCTTCATCAGGGTCAAGATGTTTTATTTGATATAGATTGGCAAGGGACACAGCAATTATGTCAGATCAATCCTCAAGATCTTGTCAGCATATTCATTTTACCGCCCACCATTCAAGCTTTACATGAACGCCTTAAAAGACGCGCACAAGATAGCGACAAAATTATTGATTTGCGCATGGCAAGCGCTAAAAGCGAAATGAGCCACTGGGCTGAATATGATTACGTTATTGTGAACGAGGATTTAGAGCAAAGCATCAATAATGCACTCTCTATTCTAAAATCAGAACGTTTAAAACGAAGACGTCAAACAGGATTATCTGGTTTTGTAACAGAATTAACGACTGAAGAATTTTAACATTTCATCTTGTTAATGTAATAATATTCACAAATTACAATTTGGTGTTTGATTCCAGAATATTAGGAAAAGTGCAATAAGCCACATGACGCATCCAATAAAGAAATCTAATATTTTCCAAGATAAGGGTTTTTGAAAAAGAGGCGCTAAATAGCGCGATCCGTAACAAAGACTAAAGAACCAAATAAACGAAATGGACATAGCACCCATTGCGAAGAAAAAGCGTTCTGTTTCAGGAAATTGTGCCCCAATACTTCCCAGCAAAACAACAGTATCAAGATAGACATGCGGATTTAAAAGACTGAGGGCTAAAACAGTTAAAATTGTTATTTTTAAACTTGGTCTATTTTCATCGCTCATTATTTTAAGTGCTTGTCCAGAAAACGACGATTTGAATGACCTGAAACCATAATAACCCAGAAAAATAACACCACCCCAACGTGCTGATTCAAGAAGATAAACGTTTGATGTTAATAATTTAGCAAAACCGCCTACACCTAATGCAATGAGCAATGCATCAATAGCAGCACATATAAAAGCGGTCACAAAAACATGATTTTTAAGAATACCCTGCTTCAGCACAAAAGCATTTTGCGCACCAATGGCAATGATGAGTCCAGCACTTGATCCGCAGCCTTCTAAAAAAGGTGCAACGCAAAAATTTTCCATTTTAAATCTCTTTTAATAAAGATATTTAAGCATATCTACATGGGTATATTATGTTGTTTTATTTTAAACAATTAAAAAATTTGTATAGAACAAATACTTTCCTGTCAAGAAAATTTGATTTTCTTACTTATTGGATTAATAATTTTTTTCACATCCTAATTTTTGAAAATCATAAATTAGATTTAAGATTAATTATTGGCTTCTGTTTTACCATTTTTTTACTTTCATCATTTTTTTGTTGATAAATTTTAAGTAAATATTTTTCTTTGCTTTTAATGGTATGATTTTCTTTATTCATTGTATATTTCTTTTTTTGACAATAAAAAACAAACTGATAAGTATGATCTAACCTACTCATAAACTTTAATATGCTATTCAACGACTTAATATTGTTTCCAAAATTGACTGATTTTAACGGCATAACACATTCTGTAGGTCCTGACATTTTGTAATGATCCATGCCTAATAAAAATGCATCCATCAACATATCTGTTAAACCCAAATCTTCGAAAGAAATCGAGTTAAGATTTTTAAAAGCTGCAAACCGATGTCCCAATTTATACGCTGATTCTTCATTAAAAAATGCATTTGAAGCAATATCAAGATGTTTCAGATTTGGGTGTTTAGATAATTTAATGAAAAGAGCGTGCAACCCCATTGAATCAATTTTTGCTTCACGTAAATGTAAATCTTCAAGTTGCTTCCATTGATGGCACACATTACCGATGATTGACGCCCCCATAAATCCAATACGATTAAATGATAAATTTATTTTTTTGAGATTTGGCGTCAAACTAACTAATTTTTCTATAAAATCATGCACTACAATTTCAGATATATTATTTCCACTAAGATTTAAGGATTCAAGACTGTTTAATGCATCTTGTTTTTCTACTATAAGATTAAGACCAATCTCACTAAGTTTCATAAAACGAGTTGATTCTTTATATCCAAAATCAAGATCTTTGATACATCCGTATTGCTCTCTATTTCGGTCAAACTCTCGCTCAACATAATCTTCAAGATTTGAAAAACATTGGTTTGTACTTAATGCGAGAACAAAAAACGCTAAAATTCGATGCATCTGACTTTCTCCAAAAAACAATATTATATCCAGCGTAAAGGGGATACGAATATTATCAAGCCCTAAAATAATAAAATTTTGATATTAACCCTATAATTGATATTATATTGCTTGTCTACATATGAAAATCTTATTAAAAATTTTTATCGACGATTATTTATGTTTTTATTAAACACATAATATATGTTTTTTTGAATTAAGTAATAAAAATAATTTATATTTATTGACTTTATAAAACAAAATATATATATTTTTGTTAATTACATTTTTTATAAAATTGAATAACAGTATAAATTATAAGAATATTTTATATCACATTAAATTTGTTTTAAAGTTTAAAGCAAAATTTTTTTATAAAAATTGTGGTCATTATTTAATTTTATGGAGATTTAATATGAAGAAAATATTTATTTTTTTTCTTTCCTTTAATTTATATATAAACGTTCATCAGCCTGTAAATGCGATGAAGAGACATCATAACTCAATAAATTCGGAAAAACAGGAAGCTGAAGATAACAAAAAGAATCACATTGAAATTGACATGTCAAACTATATGGATACAGCTCCCTTTAATCTCGAAAGTGAATTTCTATTACCACCTGGACACATCGAACGTGGTGATTGTCGTGAATTAGAAAATTTTATGAAGCCTGTTACGACAACAGCAAAAAAAATTGGCAATAAAATCATGCCTGTACTTCCATATGTGATACCCGCAACTTTATTTTTGGGATATCAATGGTATAGTAGCGATCCTGAAATTGGATTTTCGATTGCTGAGGCTATAAGCACAGGATTTCAGGGATTAGGTGGTTCTTTTTTAGCTGCCAATCTTTTCAGCACACAGATTCAAACTGGACTCTCAACCTTCAAACAAAAATTTCTACCAATATCGTGGCAATCAAGTGATTTTGCTAAAATATTAAAATACAAAAAAAGAATAGATGAACGATTTGCGAACAACCAAATTACAGAAAATACAAAAAGTAAATTTTATCAAGCTTTCAATCATTATACTTTTTTGGCTAAATTCGGCGCCGAAACTGTGCAACAAGGAGAAGAGTTCGTTAAAAGAATGAAGCTTATAAATCAATTACCTGTAGAGGTTAAAAGATTGGCGTATGAAACCATTAAACCAAAACTTGATGCACTTCTTGAAACATATCGCGAAGATACTAAAGATAGCATCAAAAAAGTAATCAAAGAAATCGTCCTTGCTTCTAATTCACGCAAACCTAAAAAAACTATTATTTGTTTTTATGGACCTCCAGGCACAGGAAAGACCCATTTAGCGCAAGAAATTGCTAAAATATTAGAGCTTTCAATGACGTATTTCAAGCCATCTTCTTCTAAAGCAAAGGATATGATTTCTCAATTTATTGGACCAGATGAACCAGAATTAATGCTGAATTTATTTACACATAAAAAAAATAACTATAAAAACAATATCTTGTTTATCGATGAATTTGATTGTTGCTTGAAAGAGTCCTATAAACATAAAGATGCGTTCAGAGATTTCTTCGTAAGCGTTTGCGAAAAAGAACAAGAATTTTATGGATCTGGTAAAATCCAAGGCTTGGATATTGATATGTCATCTACCATTATTATTATGGCAGGCAATAAACTACCCGAAGATGAAGCCATCCTTGATAGAATACGCATTATAAATTTTACAGATGTTCCCAAGGATAAACAAGATATTATAGCAGTCAATAGTTTTAATGAAGGCCTTTATAATTACCGTATGGAACGTCAAATAACGCCGGAAGATACTGAAATTCTAGAAAAAATTGTTTTAAATAACAATTTACCTGGTGTTCGTGTTCTAAAGGATATTGTCGATAAATATGTAACACATCTTGCTGGATATTATTATCATCTAGACAAAGACCAAGTCGATTCATTTAATGTTGATCTTGCTTATCAAGATTATGAACGTGAAAAAGAAGAAAATAAAAAAAAGAGTATGAAAAAAGATGATGAAAATGACGAAGAAAAAGAATCTGTCGAAATTAAAGACAAAAAATTTAACAAAATCGAAGTAACAGATGATGATTTATGTTAAAAGTTTTTGATCAAAAATCAATAAAAGTGGTACAGACTTATAATTTAGGGGGGAGGTAAAACTCCCCTCTTTTTTCAACCAAAAAATATCACCCTCCCCCTTGCTAAAAAATCCTTGTGGCTTATCTTTAATATATAATTGATTGGTAACTCGAACTAGGCAGCTAGAGTTACAGAAAACCTAATAGTTCCGTCGTTGCGATGAACCCCAAATTAAATGGGGTGAAGAAGCAATCCAGAAAAAACGTCTAACACAATCTAAGTGTTGATTTTTTAACTGGATTGCCGCGCAGCTTCGCTGCTCGCAACGACGAGGTTCTTTGTTTCTCTTTTTAATTCAAACGCTTGTATTTTTGTTAAGTGTTTTTTAATTTCCGAGTTCAGGTTTCATAGTTCCCAAAGGAGCATAAAATGCAATTTGAATCATTCAGCGATAAGTCACGAAATTTACTTCAAAACGCCCAATCTTTAGCCATTAAGCGCAATCATCAGCAATTTACGCCAGAGCATTTTCTTAAATCCTTCATCGATGATGAAGATCATTTGGCGGAAGATCTTATTACATCAACGGGCGCTGATTATCCGCGCATTAAAAGCGACATTGAAATTGAACTTAAAAAAATGCCTGAAGTGCAAGGCAGCAATGCGCAAGTTTATGTGTCGCCGGATTTATCTCGCGTTATTGTAGCTGCCGAAGAATTGGCTAAAAAAGCGAAAGATAAATATGTAACAGCTGAACGTTTTTTATTAGCACTCACAATAACACCCAATACACCAAGTCATAAAATTTTAAGCAATGCGGGACTTACAGCCCAAAAATTAAATAAATCGATTGAATCCTTACGCCAAGGACATAATGCCGAAAATGCCAATGCTGAATCATCTTATCAAGCACTCAAAAAATTCACACGCGATTTAACGCAAGCAGCACGTGATGGTAAACTTGATCCTGTTATTGGTCGTGAAGAAGAAATAAGACGCACGATTCAAGTGTTATCCCGCAGAACAAAAAATAATCCCGTGCTTATTGGTGAACCAGGTGTCGGTAAAACGGCTATTGTTGAAGGTCTCGCCTTACGTATTATCAACAATGATGTGCCGGATTCGTTGCGCGATAAAAAGTTACTTGTCTTGGATTTAGGTGCCCTTATTGCAGGTGCAAAATTCCGCGGTGAATTTGAAGAACGCCTTAAAGCAGTGCTCACTGAAGTGAATACGCTCGCTGGCCAAGTCATTTTATTTATCGATGAATTACATACGCTTGTAGGCGCCGGCGCCGGCGAAGGTGCTATGGATGCCGCCAATATGCTAAAGCCATCTTTAGCACGTGGTGAACTCCATTGTATAGGCGCCACAACCCTTGATGAATATCGCAAACATATTGAAAAAGATGCCGCTTTAGCACGTCGCTTTCAATCCGTTTATGTGTCGCAACCCAATGTGGATGAAACGATTTCGATCCTACGTGGCATTAAGCCAAAATACGAACTGCATCACGGGATTCGTATTTCGGATGCAGCTATTGTTGCTGCAGCTACTTTATCCGATCGCTACATAACAGATCGTTTTTTACCGGATAAAGCGATTGATTTGGTGGATGAAGCAGCGAGTCGTATCCGCATGAAAGTGGATTCGAAACCAGAAGACATTGATAGCCTGGATCGTAAAATCATTCAGTTGAAAATTGAACAAGAAGCATTGAAAAAAGAAAATGATCAAGTTTCAAAAGATCGATTGCTCAAAATTGAGGGTGAATTAAAAGAGCTTGAAAGCGAATCCCAAAAATTAACAGAAATTTGGGACGAAGCGAAAAAAACACTCAATCAAAGTCGAAACTTAAAAGAAAAACTTGATCAAGCCACATCAGAATTAGATATTGCACAACGCCAAGGCAATCTTGCACGTGCTGGTGAATTGATGTATGGCGTGATCCCAGGACTTGAGCAACGTATCAAACAAGCGCAAAGCACGTCTTCACTGAATGAAGTCGTCAATGAAAACGATATTGCAGCGATCGTTTCGCGTTGGACCGGCATCCCCGTTGAAAAGATGATGGAATCTGAACGTGAAAAATTAATCCAAATGGAAGAGTATTTATCCAAACGCGTTATTGGCCAAGAAGAAGCAGTCACTTCAGTCAGCAATGCAATTCGTCGCGCGCGCGCAGGTCTTCAGGACCCCAATCGACCGATGGGTTCGTTCTTGTTTTTAGGACCAACGGGTGTCGGCAAGACAGAATTATCAAAAGCCATTGCACACTTTCTATTTGATGATGAAGCCGCCATGATTCGGATTGATATGTCCGAATATATGGAAAAACATGCTGTGTCGCGCTTAATTGGTGCGCCTCCCGGTTATGTTGGCTATGAAGAAGGCGGCACACTGACGGAAGCTGTACGTCGCAGACCCTATCAAGTCATTCTTTTTGACGAGGTCGAAAAGGCACATAAGGATGTGTTCAATATTCTGCTGCAAGTACTCGATGACGGAAAACTCACCGATAGCCAAGGGCGTAAAGTTGATTTTAGAAACACATTGATTATATTAACGTCAAATCTGGGCAGTGACTTTTTGGTGCAAGAAGAAAGCGAGAGCATTGGTGCTCAAACACGTGACAATGTCATGGAAGTGGTCCGAGGAGCTTTTAGACCAGAATTCCTCAATAGACTCGACGAAATTTTAATGTTCCATCGTTTAACCCGGAACAATATGACGCAGATCGTTAAAATTCAAATTGATTTATTGATCAAACGTCTTAAAGATCGACATATTGATTTGAGTTTGAGTGATGAAGCCTATACATGGCTGGCGAACCGAGGCTATGATCCGCATTATGGCGCACGACCCTTAAAACGCGTTATCCAAAACTATCTTCAAAACCCATTGGCTGAGCAAATCTTAAAAGGCAACATTCCCGATCAATCGATTGTGAATGTCGATGTGGCAGAGGATGGCTTGAGTGTGAGTGTGGAGAGATAAAATTCAACGACTTCGTCATTGCGAAAATAGCCGAGCGTTTACGCAAGGCTGTTTGTGGCAATCCATACTTTATATTTATCATAAGATTCAAGTGTGGATTGCCACAAACACCTTCGTGCAAGCACTCAGGTATTTTCGCAATGACGAATTCATTTGTTTTTCAACATGTTACATTGCAAGGTATAGGTTCTTAGTGAAATGTTAACAGCCCTTAATCTTATGGATTAACTTTATCAGCTAATATATCGCTCAATCTTAATGCGTAAAAATTGTTAGCATCAATGAGTGGGCGTAAGTCTAAATTATGGAATTCTTTTCTAAAGAACTCATAAAATTTCCACGCATCTATATCATATGTTTTGTATTCAGCACATTCTGAAAAAAAATCTGAAAAATTAGGATATAACTCTTTTATCAAATTGCATACATCACTATGACAACATCGTTTATTTTACAATTGGATCATAAAAAATGAAAACTGACTTGTCTTAATGATAAGAATTAGGTATTCTTTGCCTATTCCATCTTATACGGAGGGGTGGCCGAGTGGCTTAAGGCGCACGATTGGAAATCGTGTGGACGTGTGAGCGTCTCGCGGGTTCGAATCCCGCCTCCTCCGCCAATATCATTCAAGATCAATAAAAAATATATTATAGCTAAATTCACATCATACGTTATTTTGACGAATATGTTTGCGTAACACCATCCGACATAACAAAAGTACCCGCCGTTACAGAAGCCATACTTGCTGCTGCTTGTTCAGATAAATTTCCGGGTGACCCAAAATCTTGTCCTTTTTTTTGATCTTCATCTTTTTCAGCATCATCTTTTTTTGATGCTTGCTTATCTTTTTCTAAAGAAAGAACTTCTTTTTTGATTTCTATTGGATCTTTTGATGCAGCGACAAGAAATTTGGCGTTAACAACGCTCAGCACTACTAATAAAATGAAACTCAATGACAAGATAACACGCATGGTCAGTACTCCTTTGTTAGAGGTCTATACTGACCATTGTAAATAATAATCGTTAAAAAAGTATTAACAACCTATAGCACGCTCTAAAAGTTTATTAACGCGTGAAACATAATCCTTAGGGTCAGACAATTGATCGCCATCCGTTATAACAGCTTGAGCATAAAAAATATGCGCTAATTCGTCTATAAGAATTTGCTTATCGCCTTGATCGACGATTGTTATAAGGTTTTGAACAATAGGATGTTGCGCATTGACTTCTAGAATCTTTTGCGCTTCATTCACTTGCTGCTTATGTTGGCGCAACAAACGTTCTAATCTTATATCCATGTCATTATCGTCGGCAACAAGACACGAAATACTTTCCTTAAGGCGGTGACTAAAGCGGACTTCCTTCACTTTACCTTGTAATGCAAGCTGCAATTTTATTTTAAGAGATTCTAAACCTTTTTCATTTTCAGGTTTTGTTTCATCTTTTTGTGTATCAAAAAGATTTTTCTCTAAATTTGCTTTTGTGATGGATTGTAGCTTTTTATCCTTGAAGAAACCAATAGAAGGAATCCAGAAATCATCGATTGGATCAATCAACAACAACACATTAATACCTTGGGACATAAAGCCTTCAAGATGCGGACTTTTCTTAAGATTATCAAGATTATCACCAATCAAATAATAAATCTCGTTTTGACCCTCTTTCATAGACGCGACATAATCCTCTAATGAAATAAGATCGGTACTATTTGACGAATGAAAACGTGCTAATCTTAAAAGTTGCTCACGATGAGAAAAGTCTTCATAAAGACCTTCTTTTAAAACTGCACCAAAGCTTGTCCAAAATTTTGTATAATCTTCAAGATTTTCAGATTTTTTCTGAAGTTCATCCAATACTTTTTTAGTTACATTTTGACGAATTTTAGCAAGAACGGGATTTTTTTGAAGCATTTCACGGCTAATATTCAAAGGTAAATCGTCTGAATCGATAACACCTTTTAAGAAGCGCAAATAACTTGGGATAAGCTCATCGCAATCATCGGTGATAAAAACACGTTTCACAAATAATTTAACGCGATGTTTACGATCAGGATGGAATAAATCCATAGGACGTTCGGATGGAATATAAAGGAGCGCCGCATATTCGATCATACCTTCAGCTTTGAAATGTAAACGATCCCAAGGTTCGTCATAAAGATGTGAAATATGATGATAAAATTCTTTATATTCTTCTGTCGTAATGTCAGCTTTCGACCTTGTCCAAAGCGCTGACGCTTTATTAAGCTGTTCTTCGCCTTTATCGCTCATAAGGACGATAGGGATAGCAATATGATCTGAATATTTTTTAATGATTTCTTGAAGGTAATGAAACTCAAGATAACCCTCTTCACCTTCTTTAAGCTTTAATACAACATCTGTCCCACGATTTGTTTTTTGTTTTTCTTCAATCGTGTAAGCGCCTTTTCCATCTGACACCCATTCATAGGCTTTGTCAACACCTGCTTTTCTTGAATGAACGTGAACTTCACTAGCAACAATAAAAGCTGAGTAAAAACCAACACCGAATTGACCAATAAGCTGGACAGCATTTTTAGATTCATTGAGTGTTTCTAAAAATTTAGCCGTACCTGATTGTGCAATTGTCCCTAAATGATCGATAAGATCTTGCCTGGACATCCCAATACCATTATCAGAAATGGTAAGCGTTTTATCATCTTTATTAAGAATTATTTTAATTTTGAATTGTGTATCATTTTCAAGTTTCTGCGCATCGGTCAAACCGATATAACGCATTTTGTCACTAGCATCAGAGGAATTTGAAATTAATTCCCTTAAAAAAATATCTTTTTCGCTATAAAGGGAATGTGTTACGAGGTCGAGCAATCGGCTGACTTCTGCTTGAAACTGAAAATTTTCTTTTGTCATTTTAATCTCTATTTGTTTCTATTGTTCCTGTATAGATTCATATAAGCACAAAATTGCATTTGTAAAGATTGTTCAGGATATAAGGTGGATACGAAAAGGACATTTACCATTTTCGGATAAATGTCCTAGACTGAGCCCAAAAAATTTTTAGCGTTATTACTTATCAGCAATTGTACTTAGCAGATTAACACTAACATCTTACACATCCAATACGCAAACATAGTCAACCTTAGCAATTTCAGCACGATGGTTATTTTCTTCCGACATATCTAAGTTAAAGAAAATACGAATTTTTGTTATACCTTTTTTAACTTTATCTTTGGGTACTGAAAAACTAAAAGCATGTTCATAAAATATGTTTGCGCGTACTTGCCCATAAAATAATTTTATTTTGAAAGAATTGTCAGATAATGTTAGATCATATTCTTGTAATCTTTGTCTTGTCTTACCTAAAGCCGTACTGTTTTCAATTTCAACCTCCTGTTTTGCTCCATTAGGATATTCTGTTTCAATAGTGTAAAACCAAGAAGTTTTACTTTTTGTTTTCTGTATATAATTTGCAACAGGCTCCTCAAAGCCAAATGTTACTTCCACTGCACATGAAGGTTTTATTAAGATTGCAATATACAATCCCATGGTTGTAATAAAAAAATCTATGGTCTTTTTCATATTAATACTTTCTAATATTTTTATAATATCCAGAATATAATCGTAAAATAATTATGTGTAAACAGGCATATAAAAAATATTTATACTTCTTGACATTCATCTAATCTAACCTACATTTTTGATATAATAAGCCCCAAATAAAATTACATGAATCTTATTTCAAGGCTTATTTTTAGATAATTATTTAGCACTATGTTTTGCTTTGACGCTTTCATTGACTTCTTTCGATAAAGCAATTTTTTGCTGTTCCATCGCTACATATTTATCATACGCACTTTGAAGGCTTCTTTCTTCTGCCATAGCCGCCATGAGTTTTCTTTTATAATCTTCTTTTGTTTTTGGATCTTTTAAAGATTTTTGCATTTTGTTAAGTAAGTCAATCTCTTTCGTTTTATCGGCAATTTCAGCTTTTTTAGTTTTCATCCCTTCTTCCAAAGCTTTTTCCATCGAAGCAATCTTAATGTCTGTATTACGAATCATTGCTTTGTAAGCGGCTTCGCTTTCACCCGCATTTTGTACGTTTGGATTGGCAGGACCTGCTATTAATCCTGATTTACTATCAGCTAAACTTTCTCTTAAAGGTGTTTCTGCTGCAAAGCTAGAAAATGAAACAGATGAAATCGCTATGATTGAGGCAAGAAATACGAATTTATAAGTTTTGCGTGACATGATGATCCCCCTTGATTTTTAAAAAGCTTATATTCTCTATTATAATTATAACATAATTAATTTTTTGTTAAATGTTCATAATTTTTTATTATTATTTACATCAATTAATTTAATGATTTTGTTTTTACACTGAAAAAATAAATGAGCAGCTTATAGCAGCTAGATCTTTGATTAAAGAGATTAAAGAAGATTTTGAAGCCTATAAATCTATTCATCAGCAGATTATGCAATTAATCCAAAAAGGTGTTTTTTATCGTAATGAACGTTACATACAATCTTTAGTTGATACTGAAGGTTAAAATCAAATAGTTAAAAGCCAAGAAGATTATTTCTTGGCTTTTATTTTTTTTCAGTATCAATCAATTTCAATATTTTATCTTTCGCACTATCTTTAGCGCGTACACCAACAGGTGTACTGAATTTTTGATCATCTTCAATGTAATGTGCAAAAACAATGTTGCGATTTTCTTTTTCAAGCCAACCAATAAACCATCCAACAGGTCGGTCTTCAATACGTGATCCATCCTTGTTTTGAAGTCGACCAGAACCTGTTTTGCCAAAAAGTTTCCAATTATTTGGAAGATCTTCAACAAAAAGAATTTTTTTTGTCATTTCATGCGCTTTATCACTGACTGGAAGTTTATTATCAATTAATTTTTCTAAAAATGTGATTTGTTCGCGTCCTGAAATTTGTAAACTACTTGAAAGCCACGCATTGGTAAGACCGTTATTTTTATCTTTATCGCCTATGATGTCTTTATTGCCATAATTAAGTGCATCAACATAGGTCTTAAATTTCTCAAGTCCCAATCGCGTTGTTATATCCATAGAATAAGGAATGGATGAATTTTTCATCCACAATAGGGGATCATGTTTTTGTTTCCAAATATCAACTAGTACAGGCAATAATGGTTCATGCTTAACGTTATAATCCCATTTGGGATTTGTCTCATCAATTAAAATCCCGGCATCATATGCCATAAGTGCCAAAGGAATTTTAAATGTTGAACATGGAGAATGAGGTTGTGCGCAATCACCAACCTGTTCTAAAATTTTGGTTTTTTCTTTGGCAACGAAACATTTTGTCTCTGCAAAAATAGGAGTATTTATTAAAAAAATTGTAATTAATGAAAAAGTAAAAAATCTTTTATTCATTCTATAAATATCCATCATTAAAATATAATAAATTTAAATTGGGCTTACTGAACGTTAATATACGTTCAGTAATTTACTACGTGTTTTACGCAAACATCTCAACCAATGGTTCATGAATCCCCATATTTGACGCTAAAATAGAATAATCGCCCAATTTATAAGGCTGACCATCACATTGCGTAATTTTGCCACCTGCTTCAACAATCATCAACATGCCGGCTGCAACATCCCAAGGATATAAATGCGTTTCCCAGAAGCCCTCATATCGACCTGCAGCAACATAAGCAAGATCAAGTGATGCAGCCCCCATGCGTCTGATACCAGCAACTTGAGGCGCAATTTTTTTAACATGATCTGAAAATTCATCAGCATTACCATGGGCCCCAAAAGGAATACCCGTTGCAATCAATGAAATATCCAGTTTTTTACGAGATGATACACGCATACGTCTGTCATTGACATAAGCACCACGTCCTTTTTCAGCCCAAAAAAGTTCATCTTTAACAGGGTCATAGATAACACCTGCAATCATGAAACCTTCTTTTTCAAGGCCAATAGAAATCGCAAAATGCGGAATGGAATGTAAAAAATTCGTTGTGCCATCAAGCGGATCTATGATCCAACGTACGTCTGGATTTTCACCGATTTCTTCGCCTGATTCCTCACATAAAAAACCATAATTTGGTCTTGCTTTATGCAATTCTTGGCGTAGAATTTTTTCGGTGCGTTTATCAGCGGCGGTGACAAAATCACCGGGTCCTTTTAAAGACACTTGCAAATGTTGAACTTCACCAAAATCGTGAATAAGATTACGACCGGCCTTATAGGCCGCTTGGACCATAACGTTAATTAAAGGAGAGCGAACTGACATGGATTAATCTTTTGCTCTCTCTACATATTCACGATCGGCAATATTGACGACAATGCGCACACCTGAACCAATATGCGGCGGTACCATAACACGAACGCCATTGGTTAAAATAGCAGGCTTATAGGACGAAGTTGCTGTTTGACCCTTAACAACAGGGTCAGCTTCTGCAATTTCCATGATGATTGTTGTTGGCAAAGTAACGCCAACGGGCGCGCCTTGATAAGAAGAAACAGAAACAACCATACCTTCTGTAAGAAAATCAACCTGATCACCAATAAGATCTTTGGATAAAGTAACTTGTTCGTAAGTTTCTTGATCCATAAAGGTTAAATGTTCGCCGTCTTCAAAAAGATATTGGTATTCAGTTTCATCTAAACGCACACGTTCTAAACTTTCATCCGTTCTGAAACGTTCGTTTAATTTCGTGGCTGATTGAATATCTTTAAGTTCCGCTTGCATATAAGCTGGACCTTTACCAGGCTTCACATGTTGTGTTTTAACAACAACCAGCAACCGGTTTTTAAAATTTACAATAATGCCGGGACGTAATTCACCGCCGCTGATTTTTTCCATGTTTTGTCCTTCTTAACTACATCGTTTGACTGGGAAGATTACCAATTTCCGCGTTCAACTGCAACTAAAGATTCATTTTTTTCTAAATAAATCGATATAACTTTATCTAAAAGTGCGAGCGCTTGATCACGTGGTCTTTGGAAAGAGTTGCGACCAATAATAGATCCTGTACCACCGCCCAATTTAATAGAACTAATTTCTTCAAGTATTTGTTCATCGGTTTTAGCATCACCGCCTGAAAAAACAACAAGACGTTTCCCATTAAAACAACATTTAACAACATGACGAATACGCTCTGCCAAAGTTGAAATAGGAATATGTTCTTTTTCGTAAACTTTTTTGGCAGCACTCAATTCTAAATGCTCGGTAGGCGGTTTTACTTTAATGATATGAGCGCCAAGTAATGCTGCCATATGGGCGGCATAAGCAATAACATCAATGGCTGTTTCACCAGCTTTTGAAATTTCATCGCCGCGTGCATAAGACCAAATAACCACTGCAAGACCACAATCTTTTGCTTCTCTGCTAAGTTCTTTTATTTCTTCCATCATCCCATAAGCCGCAGGCGATCCTGGATAAATCGTAAATCCAATGGCTGAACAACCAAGCTTTAAAGCATCTTCAACGCTTGCTGTAATGGCTTGTGTTTGTGCTTCTTCACTAGGATGAAGGGAATTTGCACTATTCATTTTTAAAATGGTTGGGATAGCACCTGCAAAACGATCAGCACCCACTTCAAGCATGCCTAAAGGGGCTGCATAAGCTGAAAGACCAGCATCGATTGCTAATTGATAGTGATAATAGGGATCATAGGCAAAAGGATTAGCCGCAAAGCTTCGCGCTGGACCATGCTCAAAACCTTGATCTACCGGTAAAATGACTAAATGTCCAGTGCCTGCCAATTTGCCATGCATAAGCAATCGCGCTAAATTTGTTTTTGTGCCGGGATTATCACTTTCGTAATGAGATAATATAGCTTTGACGCGTTCTGTTAGATACATAGGTATTTCTCCGTGGTGTTTCTCTATCACTATTTTTCACATCTTATCAAATTTTGCATGAACATCAATTTGATATTTGGTATCATCAAAAAAAAGACATATGCTTATAATAGCAAATATTGTTATCTTGAGGGAACACCATGAAACGCTTTGACTTTATGTCAGATAAAAAAATAATTGTTTTTTATTTACTTTTTTTATTTAACCTATTTTTTATCGATGCTTTTGCAACTGATGTTGCCGTTGCACTCCCTGAACAACCTAATGCGATGCAGCGTACAGACACACAACTAAAAAATGGATGGTATCCATGGGATCCTTATCAATATGTTGAAGGCGGCGAAGGCTTTAAAACCCTTACAGGACTTGATGTTCAGCTTGTTAAAGCAATAGCCAAAAAAGCTGGCTATAATGTCTTTTATGAAGAAGTAAGTTGGAAGCAACATCTTGATGATATAAAAACAGGAAAGAGAGATTTCGCAGCAGGCGCCACTTGGACAGAAGAACGCGCTGAATTTGCTTATTATTCAACACCTTATAGACGGGAAGAAAATTCACTTTACGTAAGACGTGGAGAACTTTCAAAATACAATTTTGGTGACGTCCAAAAATCCTTAGACAGCATTAAAGAAAAAAATCTTCGTGTAAGTGTCGTCGATGGTTTTATTTATGCAGATCCACGTATTAATGAATTTATTAAAAATCCAGAAAATCAAAAGAATATTACTAAAACTGCCAATGATATGGAAAGTCTTGAAAACTTACTTAATGGTAATGTTGATGCGTTTTTTGCTGATCGATTAGTCACTTCAACAATTGCTTGGCGTATGGGCAGTAGAGATAAAATAGAAGAACAATATTTAGGTGTTGGCGTTGACATTCATCTTGTTTTTAGCAAAAAATCAACAACACCAAAAATTGTCGAAGAATTCAATAAAGCTATTACAGAAATAAAAAAATCTGGTGAATATGGCCATATTATTAAAGGTTATTTATTACCTGTTTTATTGCTTCAAACAATTGATCGTCCATGGTTTCTTATCATTGATATTATCGGAACAATTGCCTTTGCACTCTCGGGATTAATCGTCGCTTATCATGAAAGAACAACATTATTTGGCGCTTTAATCTTTGCAGCGCTTCCATCGGTTGGAGGTGGTATTTTACGTGATATTATAGTAGATCGAAAACCGATTGGCATTTTAAGCAATCCTATTTATGCCATCCTTATTTTATCTGTTGTGATTATAGGGTATTTATTTACGCATTTTATATATCCTTACGTAGTCCGAAAATTTATGAATCATACTGACAATAGCCCTCAGCCTAAACAAAAGATTGGCATTTCGACGGCAGACCGATTTTTAGTTATTTTCGATGCGTTAGGGCAAGCAGCTTTTACGGTTTCAGGTGTTGTTGTTGCAGTCGTGACTAAAAGTGATCCATTATGGATATGGGGCCCAGCTTTCGGTGCATTAACAGGAGCAGGCGGCGGTATATTAAGAGATCTTTTACGATCCGATAATTATATTTATGCATTAAAAGGTGCATTTTATGCTGAAGTATCACTCATTTGGGGCTTTATTATGGCGATATTCTTGATATGGCAGGAAGAACGCGCTGATCCAAATTTCATTTTTTACCTAGTCGTCATTTCAGTTATTGGGTGTTTCTTCACACGTATTCTTACAATGCGCTTGAATTTCCACGGTGCAATGTTTGGAGAACCTTTAAGACGACATTTAGAAACGAAAAAAACTAAAGAATAACATACGTACATACATTTTTATAAGAAGAATGCTTTTTTGATTTTTATCGTCTCCAGAAGTATTGCTGATTTTTTCAACAAACGTTAAGATATAAAAGTTGGAGAATGAGCCATGGCGCAAACAAAAAAAATCGAAGTCAATTTAAAATATTTTATTTTGAATGACCCTAAATCTAACGATTCTGAAAAATTATGTGATTTTCCAGGCTGTCATGGCATTGGTAAATTTAAAGCACCTCAATCAAAACAAACGTTACAACAATATTATTGGTTCTGTATGCCGCATATTCGTGATTATAATGCTAAATGGGATTATTATGCAGGTATGAACATGAACCAAATTGAAGCTCATTTAAAAGAAGATGCTGTCCTTCAAAAACCAACTTGGCCTTTTGGATCGCATGGAAAATTAAATCCTTCCGATTATAATCATGATCCAATTATGATTAAGCTCCCTGAAAATATCAAACAATCGTTGATTGTTCTTAATCTTCATTTTCCTTTTGCGCTTGATAAATTACGTCAAACATATAAAGATCTTGTGAAGAAATATCACCCCGATTTAATGGGGGCAACAGACGAAAATATCGAAAAATTGAAACAAGTGAATAATGCTTATGCATTATTACGCGATTATCTCGTTCAACAAGGAAAGACGCGGCAATCATGAACCCTATTTTAGCGCATTCTTTAGATCAACCCGATATTCGGATCTCGGTTCGTCAAAGCTTTGGTTTTGATTGTGATTGGAGTGTCCCTGCTTTTAGTCAAACAAGCGAATTTGTACCCGATATTGATCCTGTCTATCGCTTCGATCCAGAAACAACCTTGGCAATTTTAGCAGGTTTTGCGTTCAATCGACGCATTCTGATTCAAGGCTATCACGGTACAGGTAAGTCCACGCATATTGAACAAGTGGCGGCACGTCTTAATTGGCCTTGTGTACGCATCAATTTGGATAGTCATATCAGCAGACTTGATCTTGTGGGACGCGATACAATCGTTTTGAATGAAGGCAAGCAAGTAACGGAATTTCAAGAAGGTATTTTACCTTGGTCATTGCAAAATCCAGTAGCCCTTGTATTTGACGAATATGATGCTGGACGACCAGACGTTATGCTTGTGATTCAGCGCGTGCTTGAAACTGAAGGCAAGATGACAATTTTAGAACAAAACCGGGTTGTGAAACCGCATCCAGCTTTTAGGCTTTTTGCAACAGCCAATACAATTGGTTTGGGAGATACAACAGGTCTATATCATGGGACGCAACAATTGAATCAAGGACAACTTGATCGTTGGAACATTATTGTGTCACTAAATTATTTAAGTCATCAAGAGGAAATGGATATCGTTTTAGCACGTGTACCTAGTTACGATACTGACAAAGGGCGTGAAAAAATTAAATCCATGGTATCGGTTGCGCAATTAACCCGAACTGGTTTTATTGCAGGTGATATCTCAACGGTGATGTCACCAAGAACGGTAATTACTTGGGCTGAAAACACTGAAATATTTAAGGATATCGCTTATGGATTCAGAGTTAGCTTTTTAAATCGTTGTGATGATATCGAAAAATCTATCATTGCAGAATATTTTCAACGTTGTTTTGGGCAAGAGCTCCAAGAAAGTATAATTGCTAAATGACGAAAAAAGAGGATCCTCAGCAAGAATTTAAGCAAATTATATCAGCAGCTTATAGGGCTGTTTCTGGGGATCATCTTGCTAAAATTGAATTCACCAAAGACAATTTTCATTTGATGCGCAGGCAAGGTCATCTTCAAGGCCGCGTTTATGCGCCAAGCACTTCTGAA
Source organism: Alphaproteobacteria bacterium (assembly GCA_030680745.1). Taxonomy (NCBI): domain Bacteria; kingdom Pseudomonadati; phylum Pseudomonadota; class Alphaproteobacteria; species Alphaproteobacteria bacterium. The sequence goes on along the minus strand of JAUXUR010000030.1, from coordinate 10,388 downwards.
AATTTAAACGAAATCACCCTAAGTCGTGGTGAAGCTGACGCTGCAGCTTTATGGTTAAAGCACCATAATAAGGATGAACATCTTCAATTAAGACCAAAAGAAGATCGCGCATCCTCGCTTTTTGATGCCTTAGAAGTTTTACGTGTTTCAGCCATTGGTGCACAAAATTACAAAGGCATTGCCCATAATATACACGAAGCATTAACGCATAGCGTTGACATTCGTCAGATAGAGCCTATTAAAAACCCTGAAACACTCATTGAATCGCTTAGGCTTTTATTGTGGGAAAAAGTAACGGGCTTAAAACCAGAAGCAAAGACCTATCCTATTGTAAAATTATGGGAAACAGAATTACGTCAGCATTATGGAAATTATTTTCAAAAATTATCAGCTGAAATTAAAGATCAAGTAAAATTTGCTGAAATCGTTAAAGATTTTATTAAAATTTTGCCTTTAGAAGGTGATTTTACATCGCATTCAAATACTGATCCAGAAGAGGATTCTGAAAAAGATAAAGGCGGCAAGAAATCAAAATCAGGTCAAAAAGAACAGGATAAAAACAAAACATCCTCAGGTTATTCGCCTGCCCAAGGATTTGCACAACGCAAACAAGAATCGGGTGATGCAGGTCCCAGTAAAATTCTTGAACGATCGAGCATTTTTTCCCATCATGATAAAGCTCAAAGTGCCGAAAATCCTTTTTATCCCTTTTTTGAAGGTCACAAAGATCTTCAATATCAAATTTTTACAAGTGAATTTGATGAAATTATTCATGCTGAAGATCTTTGTTATCCAGAAGAATTAACACGACTTAGGCATTTGCTTGATCAACAATTAGATCAATTGTCTTTACGTATTACACGTCTTGCCAATCGGTTGCAGCGACGATTATTGGCCAAACAAGCACGATCTTGGGATTGTAATTTAGAAGAAGGATTTTTGGACAGTCAACGATTACATCGTGTGATTACGAATCCATTGTCACCGCGAGCATACCGTAAAGAAAAAGAAGCGCCTTTTAAAGATACAATTGTAACGTTACTCATTGATAATTCAGGATCAATGCGTGGTAAACCCATTGCCATTGCTGCAATGTGTGCAGATATCCTTGCACGCACACTTGAGCGTTGTGAAGTTAAAGTTGAAATTCTTGGCTATACAACTGTGAATTGGAAGGGTGGCAGATCACGTGAAAAATGGATTCGTGAAGGAAAGCAAGATTACCCGGGCCGTTTGAATGATTTACGTCATATTATTTATAAAGCAGCGGATGCACCTTGGCGACGTGCACGACGTTCCTTGGGTTTGATGTTGCGCGAAGGTTTACTTAAAGAAAACATTGATGGAGAAGCACTTCTTTGGGCTTATCAACGCCTTAGCCATCGCACAGAACAAAGACGCATTTTGATTGTTATATCAGATGGTGCCCCCGTGGATGATTCAACTTTATCTGTCAATCCCGGTAATTATTTAGATCGTCATTTAACCGATTGCGCGAAATGGATCGAAAATAGATCGGATGTTGAACTTGTGGCGATTGGCATTGGTCACGATGTAACACGATCATATGCGCATGCATTAACCATTGTTGATGTTGAGCATCTGGGCAATGTATTGATTGAGAAAATCGAAGAATTACTGAAGGTTTAGATTTTTTCAGTGCTTATTAATTATAAAATTAAAATTTGACTTTTTTGCAACATCATTCTACGATTCGGTATCATTAATTTCAAATGAATGTTGTGTTTCCAATGAAAAAATTATCCATTATTTTTCTTTTGTCCCTCTGTTTTATCAAAAAGATTCATGCAGATATTCCCATAGAGCAAACTTTTGGTTCTGTCGCATCTGTTGAATGAGGAGTAAAAAAGGAATAAATTGTCTAAAACGAAAGGTCAATATAAATGCAGAATATATCATCAAAGCTGCTGTATCATTTTAAGGGATTTTGCTCCTCGCCTTCTGTAATCATGTTATTTGTGTATATGAAATGCAGATTTTCCTTAAGTTATCGTGAACTCGAGGAAATGATGTCTATAAGAGGCGCTAAGATTGATCATTCAACGTTACAAAGATGGGTTAAACGCTTTGTTTTTCTGATTGATAAACGCGTTAGAAAGCGTAAAAAGCCAGTCAATGGAAGCTGGAGAATGGATGAAACCTATATTAAATTAAATGGTAAATGGGTTTATTTTTATAGAGCTGTCGATAGTGAAGGAAATACAATTGATTTTCTTCTTAGGGCACGCCGAGACGCAGTAGCTGCTAAGGCATTTTTTAAAAAAGCATTTAAAGAAAACAAGGTACCTAAGAAGATTAATATTGATAAAAGCGCCAGCAACAAAGCCGCTTTAGAGTCATTCAACAAAGAAGCGCCTGAAGAAGAAAAAATAGAAATTAGACAAATCAAATATCTTAATAATCTTATAGAGCAAGATCATCGATTTGTTAAAAAACGAACCAAACCAACATTAGGATTTAAGAATTTTTATTCGGCTAAAGAAACAATCTCTGGTATTGAAAATATTCGTATGATTCAAAAAGGTCAGGTCATAGGACATGATTCTTCGTTATCAGCTTTTCAGAATTTTTGCACTCTAATGGCGTAGTGTATCAAAAAGAGGTGGATTGTTTATCTAATTTTACTTAACTCACACAGATGCGACAGAACCCATTTACGGTTCCACTACTCCCCTAACCCCTATATACAGGGGTTCGTGTGAGTGAATTCATAAAAATAAAAATTACAGATGTGGATTTTGAGGCCTGTCAAATTAGGATCAATCAAGGAAAAGGTAAAAAAGATAGAATAGTTCCGTTTCCATCAAGTTTTAAAGAAATAGGTATACAGCCAGTAAACATGTAAAAATAGCACATAAGGATTTTAAAACACCCCTTGAGACCATGCGTAGCAATGGTTTCCGACGATTTTTCGCTTCTCAATTTTCAATCAAAAATTTTTAGTTTTTTGATTCGCTCAGCATCCATTGGCTTGGCATCTAAATCAAGCACAAAATCCCCAAAACGCTTTATGTGACGCGTTAAATATGGGCTAAGTCGAGCCATATCCTCCATGGTAATGACGATACCATCTTTTTGTAGTCTATGAATTGTATCAGTCAGATCAATTATGTTATGTAAGATAACACAATTGCTAATGAGCAGATTGTATTTTATAGCTTTCTCCATTTCTTCGGGATCATTGCTGGAAACGATAACATCGCCTGCGAAGAAAACCCAAGAGCTTAGCTCATTGTATGCTTCTACTTTGTTGGTTGTGGCAGTAATAATTTCACGTAATTTTAGGTTCGAAAGGTATTCCAAAAGAAATATGGTTCTTATAACTCGGCCGAGTTCTTGAAATGCTTGATAAAGTTTGTTTTTCCGGCTGTATGTCCCAAGTTTCTTGAGCAATAGGGCTGAAGATATTTTTCCATATTTGATAGAGAGAACTACCTGAATTAGGTCCGGCCAATGGGTTTTAATGAGTTTCCAATCAATGCTCTCTGAAAAGAGCTTGTCGACATTCTTGTAAAGAATATCTGGGTTAGCTTTGTAAAAAATCAAATTTTTCCAGTTCCGTATACGTGGCATGAGCTTGATTCCAAGAAGATGGGCAAGACCAAACACAACAGTAGATTGGCCTTGTGTGTCAGCGTGAATGGTAGTCGGCTTGATGGTGGAGTCATTTTGTAAAAGTCCATCCAGAATAGCCACGGCTTCCCATAGGCCGCACCGCATAAAAGTAGAGAACATGGCCACGTAGGTGTCGGCGACATGATTATAACAAATGCCACCTTTGGACATGTAACGGAAATGAGATTCTGCTAAGATATTGTCCTCGTAAATATCGCGCAATGTTCCATCTGCTGCGCACCGACTCCCATCCCCCCATGCCTTGGTTATGGGGAAATCTTTTGTAAAATTAACAACGCGGTCTTTGGCTTTATTTAGGGAATTTATAGTGACGTGGCGTTGATTAATCCAAGATAGCATATGTGGCGTGACCTCTGTATCACTACGCACGTGTTTTGCTGTTTGAGTTGGCCCCATGCCAGTTCCATAACAAAAAGTGTTTATAATGTAGCGGTTTATTGGTTCCTCAAAACGAGCCTCTGATCCAGATAAGGGACCAAATTCAAAAGACCAGCCTGTAATGTGCTGAGTGGAACACAAAATGTCCAACAAAGTGCGTTCAGGCATGTTCTTTTTGATTTGTGCCACAAGCTCCAATGTTTTAGGAATTGGCTTCACTGTTGGTGTTTTTTTTAGGGATCCAACCCCATTATCATCAATAATAAAGTCTGAAAGGCTGGGGTAGAGATCATCAAAAGCTTTGGACTTATCAATCAACTCTTTTTTGAGATCCTCTATGAAATCGTCTCCATTAAAGGGCAGAATCGCTGATTCCTGCTCTTTTGCCAAAATCTCTTGGCATTCTCCTACGCTCAACAAGGACGTTCGGTAGTCCGAGAATGAATCCGCGCCCTCAATAAAAATATCACCAGATGTAAGCTCATATGACAAATAGGTGAAGACACACATTTCAAAGTAGCGACGCTTTAATTTATTGTTTTCAGATTTTCCCTCGTAAATCAATTTACGCCAGATATCTGAAATAAAATCCAAGGATAAGTCTGAAGGAGCTTTGATTGTTTCTGAACGTTTTTGACGATTGGATATTAAAAAATTAAGGGCATTTATGAGGTTGATTCTTTGGGTGCTGGAGCCAAATTGAATCGTTTCAGCAACGTCAAAGAGGGCAACGCGCTTTGATTTAAAATACTTCCAGAGGAGGGGATAGTGTTGGTTGCTGTGGCAAGCGATGATATGATCACATATTTTCATTAGTTCATCAACACCACCATTTTCTTTTATGGTGGAACTAACATTTTTAAAAAACATATCTTGATCTGATGAATCATCCTTAAACATCCCCAAAATACTATTGGCAAACAAGGCTATCTCCTGTGTTTGATCGGTTGCCTTTTCTCTTAATTTAGTGAGGTTAATTCGGGCACGTTTATGAACCGTAGCCATTGTTTTGCAAAATACCTCTGCCAGGTTATCCTTTGTCTTTTTTTGCGCATAATCAATCAGGCAAGCCATTAAGGTGTACCTTCTTGAATCATATATATCCGTTAGATTGCTTACATCTAATGATTTTGCCTCTTGTACAAATTGTAGATATTTTTGCTTTGATATATTCTTAAGACAGGAACTCATATTCCCAAGGGTATCTACCCAAGAATGATGGCAAATTTGCTCTTTGAAATCTTTTATTCGTGGGCTTTTGGGGGGCTCTTTTAGTGCCTGATAAAGAGAATATGTTTTGCCGTCAGGAACGACCATAAGTTCATCCAAGGTTGGTATTAATTTTTCATGAGTAAGAAGATTAAAAGTTTGTTGGAATAGAACCCTATTGGCTTTTGAACGCACATGACGAACCAGTCGACATAACGTGCTAAAAGCCGGTATTTCAAAGCGATTTATTTTGAGCTCTTCAATGACCACATTAATAATATCAGCGGGAAGATTGAGTGTTTGAGCAGCTTTATAGGCAGATTGAATTGCAAAACGCCTGGCAGATTTTGGACCTTTAAATCCCCATGGTGTCCATCCCAAGTATTGTCTGATAGATTGACGGTGCCTGTAGAGAGTTGTTGATTTTATAGATGGCAGCTGAAAATTATGCGGGGCAGCCAATTGTTTTCTTATGTAATTGACAATTATTTGTAGAACTTGTTCCAAATCAATGAAGAGTCCAAGATTTTGGAACGTTTTAAATTGTAAGGAAAAATGCAAGCGCAATTTGTTAGTTCGTACAGAACCTTGTATATAATCAAGCTCGTGTTTATTTAGCGAATAATTATCCGTCAATGTTTTTTGAGAAATAATCTGGGTGGCCTTTAAATTTGGATATGCTGTGCGATCGATAGAAGTCATGATTTTGTATCCCAAAAACACCTGATTGTGGAACGAATAAAAATTGTTGCAAATTTTATAAAAAAACAGTAAAACGAATATGCCAATACTAGTTCCAAAACTATTTCCCCAGAATATAAAAATTTTTATGTTTTAGGAACAGTTATTTATATACAAACCACACATGAGGAGATATTTGATGAAATTTGGTTATGCAAGGGTTTCAAAAAATGACCAAAGTCTGGACATTCAAATCCAAAAGCTGAATGAGATTGGATGCAATGAAGTTTTTAAAGAGAAAATTTCTGGAGCAAAAGATAATAGAACTGAACTGAATCGCCTAATTGAAAAACTGCGTCCAGGTGATATTGTGTACGTCGTACGCCTAGATCGATTAGGTAGAAGAATGATAAAACTGGTCGAATTAATTAATGACTTTAAAGCTAAAGGCGTAGAATTTGTATCGCTTGAGAATAACATTGATACAACGACACCATTGGGTATGATTCTTTTTAGCATGTGTGCTGCATTTTCAGAAATGGAACGAGAACTGATCCGCGAACGCGTAAAAGCTGGTCTTGATGCCGCCCATCAAAAAGGAAGAAAGGGAGGAAGGCCTAAATCCCTGACTCCAACAAAGCTGGAAACGATACTCTCCCTTAAAAAATCAGGAGAATTCTCTGTGAACCAAATCTGCACCATGGCAAACATTTCACGGTCCGTCTATTATAGGGCAATATCTGAAGCATCTGTATAAAAAAGTAAAAATCATAGAACACATAACGATGACAAGCGAATAATCTTAAAATCGTTGTTTATCAATGTCTTATGAGGCGTTTTTAATTCCCAATATCCTAGTTTTACACGTTTACTGGACTGATACAATTCATAGACTACAAAAAGATGGTATCATTATTACCATGGAAGATATGACTCGACTTAGCCCATATTTAACGCGTCACATAAAGCGTTTTGAGGATTTTGTGCTTGATTTAGATGCCAAGCCAATGGATGTTGAGCGAATCAAAAAACTAAAAATTTTTGATTGAAAATTGAGAAGCGAAAAATCGTCGGAAACCATTGCTACGCATGGTCTCAAGGGGTGTTTTAAAATCCTTATGTGCTATTTTTACATGTTTACTGGCTGTATATCAAATACTTGCCATTCATGCCTATTCTATGGCTCAAAAAGGGGCGATTTATCTTTTTGAATCCAGTCACAAAAAGTTGTATACAGATAGAGGAATCAGAAAAATACTTGCGAACTATGCAAAAGAGGCAGGTCTTCCTCAAGCAATCTCTCCACATAAACTAAGACATTTTTTATTCACGTGGCTCAAAAAACAAGGCATAGATGACGCTCTTATTCAGCCTTATTCTGGTCACGAAAGCAGACAATCCCTAGAGGTTTACTCAAAACTCTCTATCACAGATGCTCAAACTGGATATGAGAGTGTTATCAAAAAATTCCCAATTTAAGGTTATATTTTACCCAAGTGGCACTAAATAGCACAGATCTTACTACTGGGCCTTATTAACGGAATGACCAGCGCTTATGCCCTACATAACTTGTAAAAACCGGTATAATCACACCAACGGCATGGGAAATTTCATTTGCAAATAATGTAACACTCATGGCTGGAAAAACATAATAAGCTAAAACCATACTTACAACCCATGTTTGCACTAATGCAAACATATTTACTAAGATAAACAGAAGGATAGACCTATGCGTTGATTGTTTACTTTCCTTGAACACAAAAATTTTAGCAAGTATAAAGGCAGTAATCATTCCTGTGATATAAGCAAGAATCACCGCTGAAGAAAAATTCATCCATAAGTTATACAAAATTCTAGAAGAAAAATTGGCAGTCGCCGCTATTCCACCCGTTACCAAAAAAATTAAAAACTGGCGGGATACAAATTGTTGAATCATTTAGTCGCCTCTTTGGCCATATTTCTTCCAAAGGCAATACTTTCAGAAATTCCTCGATCTTCAGGATAATAATAAGACGTATCCGCCACCCATAATCCTTCAACAGGCAATGCAACTGGCGGTAACGTATTCAGATAACCTGGTTCACAAATTGGCTGCGCATAACGATAACGACTTGCACGCAAATCAATAAAATCTTTATCCTCAAGTGTAGGATTTATCTTTTTAAAATAAGTACGCACTTTGTCAAGAAAGGCTTGATCTGGCTCAGCAAATTTCGAATGCTCACCAGGCATATAAAATGGAACGTAAACGATATGATGGTCCAAGGGGCGCAAGTTAGTGTATTCAACCAAACCTGGTATATCCATATCTGGATCATTTGTATTAAGCCAAAAATTTTCAGTAAGAGCTTTTTTTAATTTAACAATAACGCATACAACCGCAATATTCTTTTTTGTTTTAAATTGGGTTAGAATGTCAGCAGGTAAATCTGGCATTATTCTAGGAACATAAGGTAAAGGAATTGTGCTAATTACTTTATCAAAAGGCACCATATTTCCGTTAACTTCAATTCCATACACTTTGGTGTCTTTAATAACAACTTTGCTCACGGGTGTTTTAAGACGAATTTCACCACCATTTGCTTCAATGTATTCTTGCATTGCTTTAAGTAAGGTTTCTGAACCTCCTTCAAGATAGCCCAATTTTTCCTTAAATAAATTATATCTAGATCTTCCTATGCGACGAATACGGCTCCATATCCAAGCTGCCGATAGATTGTTACTATAATCATAGAATTTATAATCGAATAATCTGCGCCACAAAGTTTCATAGGCTTCTTGTCCAACCCATCCTTTTATCCAGTCAATGGCATTAACATTGTCTAACGGTTTCCAACCATTACGCTTTGTACTTAAAAAAGCATGGAGACCGTAGCGAAATTTAGCAATTATACCCAATCCCTTAAATTTCAAAAGAGCTATAGGATTACCCCAAGGCTGCAATTTCCCCTGATACCAGTATCCCATTTTTGTTTCAACCCAATGCATCTTGTTAGCAATATTTAGTTCGCTAAGCATCTGCAGAAATCCATAATCAGAAATACAATGAAAATGATAATAACGTTCAATGGATAGACCGGAGAAATCAAACGCAGCTGTCATGCCGCCTATTCTGTCATCTGCTTCAAAAACGATGGGGTGATGGCCATCACGTGCTAATTGATAGGCTACAGCCAATCCCATTGGACCTGCTCCTAAGACAGCGATTTTTTGTTTCATATTTAAAACTCCAACACTATTTTGCTATAGGTTTGGTCATTAAAAGTTTCATAAATCGCTTTTGTAAAAGATGTATAAGGCACACCAAAAATTTGTGGCCAATCAATAACTTCAAATTCATCTTTTGCTGACAATGCCGCCAATTGCTGTGTCGTAAATGGAGGATTTTTGTCAAAGAGCGCCCAGATCCGAAGAAGCGCATAAAACATACTATAGGGAACTTTTGCGACCATTGCTTTTGCATTTGTGGCTTTTTTTATCTCACGAATCATATCAATGTAATCAATTTTTTCATGACCAGAGATATTATAAATACCATCAGAAATATCATTTTGAATGCAACTAATGATGATATTACAAAAATCACCTGCATAAAGTGGCTGACGCATGTAACGACCATGGCCAGGTATGGGGAAAATTGGCGTTTTTTTCATAAATCGAGAAAGCCATCCAAGATGTTTCCGATCGAACCAACCAAACATCAAAGTAGGACGTAATATAGGACATGAAATACCGCTAGATAACACAATTTTTTCTTGGTCTTTTTTTGTATTTGTATAGAAATCATCAGCCGAAGATTCAACAACAGAAGAGCTTATGTGAACCAGTTTTTTAATATTGTTAGATTTTATAGCATGTAAGATCAATCGTGTGGAATCCACATTATTGCGCACAAATTCTTGATATTCATTACCACCTATCTGCGCTTGCAGCATTACCACAACGTCAGCATCCTGAAAATGTCGTTCCCATGAACCAGCTTCAGCCAAATCTGCATATTCGGCTATAATATCTGGCTGAACCTGTTTGAGGATCGAAAGATTAGCACGATGTTTGTCAAGAACAACAATGTTGTTGTACCCTTTTGATTTCAAGCGTGCCACAAGATTCTGGCCCACAAGACCTGCACCACCTGGAAGAATGATTTTTTGATTGATTGATTTTTCAATCATTTATCTGCACTCTTTTTTGTATCTGACATTTTTCAAGACGCCCTTTATTTAACCGAGCGACACCAACAACATATTCACCTTTAAGAGATTTAGTATTTATAATCCTTGAAAATCCTGAATCTGTTGTGTTTGGTTGTCCAAAATGGTTATTAACATCCGCACGATTAATTTGTAATGCCTCAAAATAAAGAGGATCATCATTTTCTTTCGTTAATGTTACATATACTTTTTCAGGAACTATATTGTTCTCTCCTGATATAGTGTTCCATCCTGTAATGGAAAACATTTTAT
>JAUXUR010000029.1 GCA_030680745.1 Alphaproteobacteria bacterium | reverse complement strand
GCAAACGGGTTCTTCAAACACCAATGCTTCGACGGCCTCCAGGTCGCACAAGCTTTTTATACACATGTTTGCGAATTTGGTCATTCCTTTTAAGTCCGACCCTTTTAGGTGGTGGGAAACTCGCAACGACGGGTTTCTATTCTTTTCAATATGTTACACGCATTATTTCGTGTAGATCTCTCAGGATCAAGTCGCAGGACGTAGGCGTCCGGTTGGGGAATTAATTTAAATCCAGCATAACAGGCACATGATCCGACGGACTCACCCAAGCGCGCATATCTTTAATGATTTGAGCCTTTTGAATCTTCGACGCCAAAGGCGGTGTTACCCAGATATGATCTAATCTACGGCCACGATCATTTTTGGTCCAATCGGGTGATCTATAGCTCCACCAGGAAAAAAGTTTTTCGTGGGGTGGGATAATTTCACGAATGCTATCGATAAAGTTCGATCCATGTTGCATTTTATTTAATAGATCGACCTCAATCGGGGTATGGCTTACAACATCTAAAAGCTGTTTATGCGACCATACATCTGTTTCAAGGGGGGCAATATTTAAATCACCCAAAATAACAGAGGGACGATTTTTGATTGACGTTTCATCGAAAAAATCTGTTAATGTTTTAATAAAGTTTAATTTATGCTCAAATTTGGGATTTTGATCTGGATCTGGTATATCTCCACCAGCAGGCACATACAGATTATGAAGCTCAATACCTTCGACTATAGCTGATATATGACGCGCATCTTTTTTGCCGCACCAATGTTGAACTTTAATATCGTGAAGAGGATATTTCGAAAGGATCGCAACGCCATTATATCCTTTCATGCCTTCAATGGCAGCATAAGGATATCCAGCTTCTTCAAGGGCTTTCAAAGGAAAATGAATGTTTTCCGTTTTTGTTTCTTGCAAAGAAACAACATCTGGTTTGAATTCATCTAAAAAGCGAAGAAGATTTGGCAGTCGTAACCGAACTGAGTTAATATTCCAAGAAGCAAATCGAATCATGAGGCACACGCATTTAATATGGTTAAAGATTTCAAAAAAACAATAGTTTACGCTGATCAAGTAACAATCTGCTATCAGGATAACAAGCCTATTTTAGATCAGATCAGCCTAACACTTATGCCTAAAAGTTTTCATTTTGTCACGGGGTCAAGTGGATCCGGCAAAACAACCTTGCTCAAAATGCTTTATTTTGAGCAAAAACCTGATCGTGGACGTTTTCTTTTGTTTGGTCAAGATCGTTATAAATTAACGATGCCTGAAATTCAGAAAATGCGTCAGCATATTGGCGTCGTATTTCAGGATTTCAGATTATTACCGCATTTAACGGCGCTTGAAAATGTTGCATTGCCCCTTAAAATAATGGGTGCAAAAAATCATGAAATGGAAACGCAGGCTAAAGAGCTTTTAGACTGGGTAGGTCTCGCGCATCAAATGAATGCTTACCCACACGCATTGTCGGGTGGTGAGCAGCAACGTGTGGCCATTGCGCGCGCTATTATCACGAAACCAGATTTATTGCTTGCAGATGAGCCCACGGGTAATGTGGATGATGTGATTGCCGTTAAAATTATGCATTTGTTTGAAGAGCTTAATAAAATAGGCACAACAATCATTATTGCAACGCATAATGAAGCGGTTGTGTCACGTTTTGCTTATCCACGATTACACCTTGAAAAGGGTAAGCTTTTAGAAATGGGCAATGTTACTAATAAAATTGAGGATGATTATTTATATGTCGCAAAAAAAACTCTTTTCTAATATTTTAATACAAGACAAATCTATTGGACGTTTTGTTATTATTTTGACCTCAATTTTAAGTTTTTTGGCGTGTTGCTCCTTATTGTTTTTACTCAATACGCATCGTCAATATCTTGATTGGCAAAAAGTATTGAATCAAACTTTTTTTGTTGAATTAATGCCTGAATCGAAAAAAGAAGATGATCTAGCAACCTTAAATAAAACGTTGCAATTTTTACAAAATACAAAGGGCGTTTTAGCGGTTCGTGTGATTCCAGAAGAAGAGGCAAATGCATTGTTGAAGCCGTGGTTGGGTGACGATGAAGAATCCCTTAAAAGATATAAATTGCCTGTACTTATTGATGTCACAACAAATTTATCTGTGGATGATCTTAAAAAATTAGAATATAGCCTTAAGCAACAATTGCCTTTTGTTAAAGTAAGTGCAAATGATGCTTGGACGAAACAAATGTCTCATTATTCGGGGTCTTTGGAATTTTTGAGTCTATTTATTTTTGGGCTTATTTTGCTTGGCCTTGTGATTATTGTGTTAACAGCTTCTAAAATGAGCGTTGTTTTGCAGCGACATTATGTTGATCTTTTAAAATTAATGGGTGCACCTTATCGATTTATTTCCAGACAATTTGAGAAATTTTTTACGTTTAAAGTGGTGATTGGAAGTTCTATAGGTATGTTGCTTGCGACATCTTTTTTTCATTTTTTCTTGATTTTGCAAGATGGTCAAATAACGATTATGCGTCATTTCTTAATGTATGAAGACGTTTTTTATCTTTTGGCGATTCCTATATTTCTTCTTTTGCTTTCTTATGTCGTTTCGCGTATAACGACCATGCATCTTTTGAAATTAGGACATTCATGACACGATTCTATAAAATTTTAATTGGGTCTTTTGTTTTTCTTTTTGGTCTTTGGCTTTATGGATTTATTTGGTATGCCCAAAAAATTCCAGGTGAAGTTAAAGATGAAACAACAATTACAGATGCAATTATAGTTTTAACAGGTGGTAAAAATAGACTTCAAGCGGGACTTGAATTATTGAGTCAAGAAAAAGCTAAAAAAATGTTTATTTCGGGTGTTCATGAGCATGTCACTTATAATGAATTGGCTGAACTCATGAATAATTGGCCACAGCATTATAAAGATAAAATTACCTTAGGTTATAATGCACTTGATACGCACGAGAACAGTCTTGAATCGGCTGAATGGGCAGAACATGAAAATATTCGTTCATTACGACTTGTGACAAGTGGCTATCATATGCGCCGTAGTTTGTTTGAGTTTCGAAATACAATGCCAGGGATTAAGATTGTGCCGCATCCCGTTTTTTCGGATAATGTGCAACAAAAACAATGGTGGCGTTTCGGTGGAACGGCTTTGCTTATTCTAAGTGAATATTCAAAGTATCTTTATGCACAAATTTTAAATATGCCTCAAAAAATAGGATTTTACATATGAAGATTAGATCAAAAATTCTTTTTATATCAATGTTTTTTGTCTGGACTATTTTCTTTGTTCTAGGCTCTCCTCTTTTATTATTACCAAAACGATTTGCCTTGCAAACATGCCAAAGCTTTGGGCACACAATGATTTTTTTGCTTAGAATCATTGGGGGGGTTCGTACAGAAATTAGAGGACTCGAAAAATTACCCAAAGGTGGATACATCTTAGCGAGTAAGCATCAATCAGAATGGGAAACCTTTGTTATTGGTTATATGATTAATTGGCCCATGTTTGTGATTAAAAAAGAATTATTATCCGTACCTTTTTTTGGTTGGTTTATGCGTCGTAGTGGTTTAATTGCAGTCGATCGTAAAGCGACAGGCGGTGTTATGCGTCAAATGGTTAAACAAGCATTACCTTTGCTTGCAGAAAACAAAGTGATTGTGCTTTTTCCAGAAGGAACACGTACAAAACCAGGTGTGCGCAGTAAATATAAAGCAGGGATCGCAGCACTTTATACACAAGCAAATGTGCCTGTCGTACCAGTTGCCGTAAATGCCGGTGTTTTTTGGGCGAAGCATGTCATTCACAAAAAAGGAACGGCTGTTTTAGAAATTTTAGATATCATTCCTGCGGGATTACCCCAGGAAGAGTTTTTGGCATTGCTTGAAAATACCATTGAAGATGCATCTATGCGATTATATGAAGAAGCACAATAAAATTCTCAAGATATGGACAAATTCGTCGTCAAATTTCTGCTTCCGGTACTCATGTACAAAAGGGTACATTCCGTTCCGGTTCTCATGAGTTTTCTTCAGCTAAAAACCATTAAGATCCACCGGATCTTAATGGTTAAGCTTCTGGAACACTCATTTTCTAGACTTTGTCTCATACTTTTGAGAATTAAGAAGTAATAAAAACTAAATAAGGAATTATGCTTTATGAAAAAATTATATATTTTCCTGGTTTCTTTGAGTTCTTTTGCAGTTGCAGCTGATAGATTGCCTGTCGACAATATTGCTGTTTTTTGTGCCACTTCAGAAAAAATCCATGAAGATTATAAAATGGCCGCTAAAGAATTAGGCGCATTATTCGAGCCTGGTCAAAAATTATATTTCGGGGGCGCAAAAGTTGGCCTTATGGGTATTTTGGCTGAAGCGGCTTTTGATAAAAGCGCAAATGTAGAAGGTGTTGCAGCGGAATGTTTGTTTAAATATAAAGATGCATTTTTTGATGATATTTCGCTTATATGGCATCCTACGTTAGGTATTCGTAAACAATATTTTGCCGACAAATCTGAAGCATTAATCGTACTGCCTGGTGGATTAGGTACCATTGATGAATTTATGGATTTGCTTGCTAAAAAACAACTTAACGAAAACAATAGCCATCAATTGCATATTGTTCTTGTGAATATTCGTGGATTTTGGAATCATCTTTTAAATCATATGAAACATGCGAGCACAGAAGGTTTTATTGACCCAAAACACTTAAATCTTTTTAAAGTCGTAAACACTGTCCAAGAAGCACCAAAAGCTATTCAGGATTCAATTGATGCGTCTGCAAATCCATTAAATGTTTTTGATGAATCACATCATTGGTGGCTTTCGCAAACAAAAAGTTAATGCATATTTTCTAGGAATGGTTTAATAAATGAGCCTTTAAAAATGTTCCTTTCATGATCTGTTGACAAAAGTTCGTAACATTTTGTAAGTTCAGCAACAAAGAATTCAAAATTATCTTTGTCTAAAATTAAGGTAGTAGAAATTGATTTATTTAAATCTTTAATAAATTTAAATAAATCACCTTTTTGTTCTTCAATTTTGTCAAAAAAATTCTTTAAAAATAAGATTCTTTTTTCGTTTCTTGTGTTTTCAAGGATAGAGCCTTCTGATAAAGCAAGTAATTTAAAATAATCTTTTAGATCATTGCCATTGTAATATGCTAATTGGAGCGCAAAAGAATCTGATGTATATCCTTTTTTTATTAAAAAATTCATATAATTGCTGGCTTTTTTGTACATTTTCCAATTTAAATTATTCGCTAATTTAGACAAGATAATAGCGCGTTCATATGTGTCTATTGTTCGAGCTGAATGTCTAAACAATTTTGGTGTGTGAAGTGAAATTTCTCTTTTTAAAAGGTTTTCAAAAATAGAGGGTACAATAAATTGATCTTCGTAGTCATTAAGTTTATTAAATAATTTTTGTTGCATCATATCAATATTTATTTTTTTGCTTAGCTTTATATGTTTTAGTGCATTAGGCTTTAATATGTGGATTCTTTTATCCCTAACAATTGTGGATGGTGTGATGCATTTCGAGATACATTCTATTGTGTTTCGCATTTCAAAAAAGAGATTATCATTGAAAATTAAAAATGAGTTAATACAATTTTCGAACGCAAATCTGTGAAGATGCTTGTTTTTTTTAAGATCAATAATATCTAAAATAGTTTGATTGCCAGTTTCATCATTAATTAAGGGTAAAGATAAAACAGTGTGTTCTGTTAATTGGGTGTATTCTTCCGTTTCATCTTGCATTTCTGAAAGTTGCTCATTGTTAGAAAGTTCTTCATCCTCGTTTGTATCATCTATAGAATCATCGTCAGAATGTTCTTCATCATCAGTAAACACGTCGTTCATATATGCAGGATTTGAGGCATAAGAACAATAAAGTAATCCATTATCAATATAAATGCCGTTAATTAAAAACGATTCATCGGCTGCACAATTAATTTGTTCTATAATATTAAATTGTTCAATATCTATAACTTTAATTTGTTTTTCAAGAAGTGCGTATAATTTTTGTTGATAAAAACTTAAATAATTTCCTTCACTTTCGCCAGGAATAGTTGTACCCAAGAATAATACATCAAGATTTTCGAAATTATCTCCAAAGCATTTAATTAAATATGTTTTCTTTTCGGCAGGTTCGGTTGTTAAAACAAATAAAGATTTTGTTTTTTCATTAAAATGAATATCTATAGGTCTGCGTTCTAAGTTAATTGTTGTAAATTTTTGTGTTTCAATATCATAAATATCAATTAAGCAATCTTCATGCGAAATAAGAAATAATTTATCATTGAATAATTTTACGTTTGAATAATTGGGATTGTTTTTATTTGTATAATTAGGGTTTTTTATAGGTATAATTAAGTCGTTTTTTAGTAAAATAAAATCATTTCTTGATAAAAGATAATATTCTTCATGGTAAGGTATGGCAAATCCTATAAGGAAAGGCATGGTCTTATGTGATTGAAATAACATTGTTTTTGTATCAAATAAAAAAAGATTATTTTCATTAAATGTAATTAATTTATCATGATTTGTATAAATACCATTTGGTATAAAATTGTAGGAAATTGTATTTAATTCTTTTTGCTTCATTGCAAAAACGACATTAAAAGAATTTAATAAAAAAATAGACAATAAAAACAATAACTTCATGATGATTTCCAAATTAAATTAAATAAAGTTATTTATTGTACTTGATTTAAATAGGATTTTACAAGAAATTTTTTCTTTTTGTTCTCTTTTTTACAGCAAAAAAATTTAATTTTAAAAATAATCTATGTTTTCTGCCAGAAATTTACATGATTAAAATGCATTGATTTTTTTCAAAAGGGTAATAGAATTATAAAAACACGGCCCTTTGGGTAATTAACAAAAATGTTTCATTCTAGGAGGATTTCTATGTTTCTAAAATCTCCCCGTAAGTTTACTTTTGCATCACTCACTTTTGCTTTAGTTTTATCAACTAATCTATTGTTTTCAGGTGAAAGTTTTGCTGTTGAACCTCAAGAATATTTTAATGATGGCCTTGCATTATTTAATGATGGACTTAAAGAAGCAGTTGATACAAATAAACAAAAATTTTTTACAGATGCCCAAACACTTTTTATTTTTGCACATAAAAAATTTCCTAAAGATAGCGCAGGACAAGCCGAATCACAATTATTCCAAGCACGCGCAAATGCGTTTATTGATGGTCCAATAAATGCCATTCCTTTGTTTAAAGAGGCAGTTGAGCTTTACCGTATCGCAGAAAAAGACGTTCTTGTAAAAAATGGTCTTGCTGATGCACTCTTTTATCAAGCTGAAAATAATTTAGCGATAGAAGTTTTGAAAAAGGATGAAGCGACTAAAATAGTCGAAGGATCAAGTAGCAAAAAAAGAAAACTAGCTTACGCAAATGAAGTACATGATGAAGCTAAAACCTTTTTGGAAGAATCGCTAAATTTACCACAAACACCTGAATTAAAAATTCGTACAGGCAGAAAATTAGCCTATCTTTGGACTGAAGATAAAGACAATCAAAAAGCAAAAGATGTTTTGCTTAAAATTGTTAATGTGATGGCCGATCCTAATCTTAGAGCAGGCACACAAAAAGAAATCATTGATTTTTGTCTAGAACTTGAAGGTTTAACCGATAATGCTAATTATCAGAGTGCTAAAGAAGCTTTGATAAAGATTGTTGATGAAATTGTTGACCCTGAATTTAAAGCTAAAACGCAACAACAAATTGGTGAATTCTTTTATACAGTTAAAGAATTGCCGAATACAATTTTTTATTTAACAAAAGCACGCGATTATTTTGCACAAAATATAGGTTCTTATTGGAGTCCTAAGGCTCGTGATGAAGTGGCTGTGGGCGAAATAAATGAAATGCTTCAGCATACGAAGTTTTTGACTGGATTATATGATCAATCTGTTGTGGATGGGCGTGCTGCAGAAAAATGGCTTAAAACATCTATAGAATCTGAGGAAAATAAAGGGAAATGGAATAGGGCATTACTTTCCAATTTACATCTATTGGGGAATGCTTATCTTAAAATGCACGAAAATGATCCATCATTAGGATATATAAATAGTGCTGAGAATACTTTTGATGAACTGGATAATCGTATTAATCTTCTTTTAAAGGATGCAGATGAAAATAATGATATTTCACAAAGTATGTTTTTGGATCCAGACTCAATCAAAAAATTATCTAGAAATAGTGACTATGTAGACTATTTATATGCCTATCAAATCAGATCCAATATTGGTTTAACTTATACTAAGATTCAGCAAAAAAAATATGCTGCAGCTGCAAAAACTTTAGATACTGCTGAAAAAACTATAAAATTGCTTAATGATGCTCATTCGAAAAACACTGTAAAACGTGTAATTCGTGCGTCGTTAGCTGTAGATTCGGCAAGACTATATTTAAGAATTTTTGAAACTGAAAGTAAAGGTCAAGACCAACGTGTTGCTCGATTAAATGATTTGGTAAGCAAATGGTCTTCGGTTTTACCTGAACAAATGGCTCCATATTACGCACCACGTCATTTATGGCGTTTAGAAATGACTTTAGGTGATGCTTCTTTCCACATGAATGATGTTGAATCAGCTAAAGCACATTATATGGAAGCTATAACAGAAGCACGTAAGGCTGGTTATAAACATTTTGAAATGGCAGCACGTGACCGTTTAGCTTTGATGCTTGATCAAAATGTTCAAGGTGAACTTAAAAACTTAGAAGCTTTTGAAAAAGAATTAGCTGAGCTTAAAACAGAAAAAACAGTTCTAGTTAAAGAAGCAACTGCTCTTAAAAAAGCTAAAAGCGATCAAGAAGAAGCTAAAAATACTGAAATTGTTGCTAAAGATCTGGTGATAACTGAAAAAGCAGCGCCTATTGCATCCTTAAAAGCAGCAATTGCTGGTTTTACAGCGAATAGAAATAGGGAAAGTGGTATTGCTGATAAGTTAAAACTTTTCTGCGAATTAAGAACGAGAGGCTATTTTGAAAGCAATGTCACTTATTCTGAAGATGAGCAAAAACTTTATTTGACCTATCTTGGTGAGGCGCCTGCACTTAATGTAGATCCTGCGCTCAATTCAAGTCAAATTGTTGATGATTATCAAGATGCTATCGTTAAACCAGCTGCTGCATCGGATAATAATCCAAAGGAAAATTTAGCTAAAGTCGTTGAAGAACTTAAAGAAACACTTGTTTTAGCCGATGAATCATCAAAGGTTAAAGAAGATATTGTTTCAGATCCTGTTGAAGAGGTTCATTTAGATGAAATTGTATCTTCTGATGGTATTAAGCATGAGACCGTACAGCCTTTAGATCTATTGGCAGGAAATCTTTTTGATGCATCAGAAGTGGAAAGCGATGAAGTTGATGAAAATTCGTCAAAAATGATAGATTTTGTCAATCAATTGGCGCAGGTTTATGAAGAACGTTCTTCAGATGATTTGTATCCAACGCCAAAATTAACGGATGATTTTCCAGATTTAACTACTTTGGAATTATGGAGTGATGAACAATCTGAAAAACCATCAGTGCTTGTGCAAGCATCTGTGCTTACACAATCATTACCAGAGCTTGAAGATCTTGATGATTATTTAGGTAAGGAAGTTGCGCTGCAAGCTCCAACTGTTTTAGGTGCTCCATCCAAGGAAAAAACTAAATCTAAATCCCCAAAAATCAATCATGCTCCTGCTATACAACGTATAATTGATAAAAAAAGAGGGAATCCAAAAAAAAAAACTAACAGAAGATAATAGTTCACCATTTGAATTATCTTTTGGTGAATTCCCATTCGATTTGTTTGAGAACTTAGGCAATACTGAATTTTCATTTTTCGGATGGGAGGGTTTTTTTAAATAGACTGAAGAATGC
This sequence comes from Alphaproteobacteria bacterium, assembly GCA_030680745.1. NCBI lineage: Bacteria > Pseudomonadati > Pseudomonadota > Alphaproteobacteria > Alphaproteobacteria bacterium. The sequence goes on along the minus strand of JAUXUR010000029.1, from coordinate 777 downwards.
AGTGTATTTAATGTAACAAAGTGTAAATGACCCCAGTATTATAAAATGCTGGGGTTTTTTTTAATTATTTTTTAACTAGTTTTTATATAAAATGATTATAGGTACCCATAAGTCTTTAATGGATAGAATTAATTAAAATAAGAGGTGTGTTATGTCAAATGATTTACTCATATTCCCTCGTGAAAAAGTTCTCACAACAGCTGAAATATTATATCATTTGCCAGATTATCCTGAATTGTTACAAACCTACATCTGGCAAGAATTGGATTTAATGCCTAAGTTTCCATTTTTACATCAATTTTTAACCTTTTGGACAAAAAACCTAGATGGAAAACTTCATTCAGTTATTGTTGCAACACATTCTTTTTATGAACCGCATGATTATACATTTGCGCTTACTGAATTAAATATTCAATAAACTTTTCTAAAAAAGGTAAGAAAATATAGGGCTGTTGACATTTGGTTTAATAAAATGAGTGTATACTCGTCCCACACGAAAATAGCCGAGCGGTACGCAAGGCTGTTTGTGGCAATCCATACTTTTTGCTACAGCATTCGAAGTGTGGATTGCCGCTTATGCCCTCGTGCCTAAGCACTCAGACATTCTTCTAATGACCAAGACTTAAGATATTGATAACAAGTCATTTTTTTTGACATCATTTTCCGGTTTTCTTAACAGCACATATCCCAACGATTGAGCACGCGACATTATATTTTTTAAAACTCTGTCTTTGTATTTTTGCTCATAATAATCTGCGCCCAAATCTTGATAGGGTA
>JAUXUR010000028.1 GCA_030680745.1 Alphaproteobacteria bacterium | reverse complement strand
AGTCTTACATCAAACAGCAAGAGCAGCTTGACGACCGAGGTTCGGATGAACCAGGTGAATTCTAGTCGTTTAAATCAACCCGGCAGTCTTTAAGACTGCTAAATACCGTCAAGCCCCCGGCTTTGCCGGGGCGTTATGACTAATTGAAAAATATAAAAATAATTATTTTAGATAGTGAAAAATTAGCTACCCGCCTTGTCATTGCGAGGGGCAAAGCCCCGCGGCAATCTAAAAAACTTTTAATAAGAAATAGATTTTGGCTTTAAAATTTGAGATTGCCACACCCCCTGCGGGGGTTAGCATGACGATTATTTTTGTTTTTTTTTAATTTAAGTGGTTAAACCGAAATTCAAAAAACTAATTTTAAAATTTTTCTAAATCAATATCTTAACAGTTCCTTTGGATTGTTGTGCAATCTTTATAAAAATTTGAACTGCTCACAACAACAAAAACCCTCGGTTTCTTATGAGGTCAATTTCCAGGTTAGCGCTAATAAAATATTAATGAAGCTGTAATTTTTGAGGCATTTCTTGAATACTTTCTTCAAGTATTCTATTGCTTGCTTCAACAGGCAATTTTTCTTTAATAAGCTTTGTGACAGTTTCAATGGTAAGTTGCAATGCAAATTGCTTAACAGAGCTCATTGCCTCACGTTCAGCTGTTGCAATACGTGTGAAAGCCATTTGTTCACGACGTCTTAATGTATCTTCTAATTGAACTTTCGCATCATTCTGTAAACGTTCAATTTCACCTTTGGCATGCGTTAGAATTTGTTGCGCTTCACTGTAAATTTCTTTTTCGCGTTTTTTTTGTTCACTTAAAAGATTGATTGCTTGTTTTTTAAGTGAAGAAGCTTCATCAATCTGCGCTTTAATTTTTTCAGCACGTCCATCTAAAAATTGCGTCAGATGTTTTTTAACGGGCTTAAATGCAAAAAAAATAAAGATAAGTGTTGGAATAAGGACGAAAAAATTTTCATCAAACATTTTGATTCTCCCCCAAATGGGCTTTAATATTTTGTGTTACTGTTTGACGTGCTATTTCTTCAGAAAATTTTATTTTGGTTAAACGTTCAGCAAGCTCTAAAGAAAGGTCAACCACAAGTTTTTCAATTTCGCCGATTGCGTCATTTTTTGCTTTTTGAACTTTTTGTTCTGTATTTTTTAAATGCGCGTTTAATTTTTCAGCCAATTCTTTTTCTTTTTCACGGTTAAAGGCTTTCATTTCATCCGTTTTTTGGATTAATAATTCATGCGCTTCTATACGTGATTTATTCAGGACGATTTCGCATTTTTTTGAAATATGCTCAATTTCATGTTGAAGTTTTGTTGCATGTTCAATATCGGTATCAATCGTTTTTTGTCTTTTATCGATTGTTTCCGTGACTTGAGGTAATGCCCAATATCTTAAAAGAATAAATAACAAACCAAAAGAAATGGCAAGCCATAACAATTGCGATGGAAAATAAGTAGGGTCTAATTGTGGCATCATATCCCTCTTTAAATATAAATATTTAAATTATGGACAAATTCGTCGTCAGGCCTGCCCAGGAAAAAGAAACTGGCGGTACTCATCTACAAAGAGGTACACGCCGTTCCGGTTCGAGGGGCTCTAGACTTTGCCTCATAATTTAAACATTTAATCTTCAAAAACTTAGAAAAATAAAGGCGTAAAATTGATTTAAATCAACACGCCTCCTTTTTTGTTACATCACGAATAGTAAAACTAAAGCAATAATAAGCGCAAAAAGACCCATTGCTTCGATAACGGCGAAACCAACCATGGTCATCACCCGAACATGTGGTGCAGCACTTGGGTTGCGCGAAACACCATTCACAAAGCTAGAAAACAACATTCCAAGCCCAATACCAGCACCAGCAACACCAATCATTGCAAGTCCTGCACCAATCATTTTAGCAGCAGCTAAATCCATAACAAACTCCCTTTAATTAACAAGTTAGGTTAGTCCTAATGCATATGCACAGCATCATTAAGATACAAGCATGACAAAAGGGTAAAAATATAAGCTTGGAGCACAGCGACAAAGATCTCAAAACCAATCATCAAGGTATTGAAGAGCAATGGTAAAATGCCTAACGCACCCATGCTTATGGTAAAAATTGCCATCACTTTTATCAACGTATGTCCTGCCAACATATTAGCAAAAAGACGTACGGAGAGACTTATTGGCCGTGTGAAATATGAAATAATCTCAATCGGCACAAAAATGGGGATAATATAAAAAGGTATTCCTTCTGGTAGAAAGAAACGGAAAAAATGGGTTCCATGCTTTGCAAAAGCAATGATCGTTACTGTTACAAAAATGAAAAAAGCGAGCGCAAAAGTAACGATAATATGACTTGTAAACGTAAAGCCATAAGGAACCATACCCAAAAGATTGCCGAAAAGAACGAAAATAAAAAGTGTAAAGATAAAGGGGAAATATTTTTTACCCTCATCTCCAATATTTTCCTTCATTAAATTCGCAACCATATCGTGTGTAAGTTCGACCATAGATTGCATTCGACCTGGGATAAGTGATTTAGAACGCATACCAAAGCGAACAAATAGAACGGAAACTAAAACGGCTAAAACCATAAAAAGAGAGGAGTTTGTAAAGTAAAAATCATAACCACCAATAGTCATTGGCGTATTAATCAATGGTTTTACTTCGAATTGATGTAATGGTCCTGACACGACGCCCCCCTTTGAAGCATAAAACGTATGATCTTTTGTGCGATCCTCTTTTTTATTCTTTTAGTCTTTTTTATCATCATTTTTGTATCCAGAGCCATATTCATTCCCCTTAACAAGACGATAGATATTTAATACCCCAGCTGCGATTCCAAATAAAGCAAAAAGTAACAAAAAAATCGGTTTTGTTGAAAATAATTTATCGAGGGAATATCCTATCCCTACGCCAACGACAAGAGCAATAACAATTTCAAGCCCAATACGTGCTGCAATTCCTAGCATTTTACGATCATCATCATAAAAATTACGCGTATTTTTTTGAGGCTGCAATTTTTTGAGCTTTTCTTTTAGTGCAGCAATTTTATTTTGGTTGTCTTGAGAATTTTTTTCCATTATGCCTCTCTTTTATTAAGGACGTTAAGGCAAGGTAAAGCGATGTGTCAAGACTGAAAAATTGAACGTTTCAAAACACTTTTTATTGATTGAATCTCTTTACTCTTTATTAATCTTTAAACAGGTATCATAATTATAGTAAGGAATAAAAATAGGGAGGAATCTATGAGAAAGTTCATTTTAACGCTTGGTGCTTTAGCTTTAATAATAGCGACGCCAAGCCTAATAACAACAGACGTAAACGCATTATCACCACGCGTACATCAAAGCGAGCATGACATGCTTATGCAAGCGGCTGGTCACGATCATGTTGTTATGCATAAACATAAAATGCATCACCATAAAATGCACCATCGACATCACAAAAATCATAAAGTGAAGATGCACCATCATCAAAAGATGATGCACCATCACCACAAAGAAATGTTGAAAGCAAAACATGATTTAGCTAAAGCAGCACATCATCATAAAGCTAAAAAACATCATGAACGCATGAAAAAACAACATAAAAGAAACCATCGTATCCATCACTAAGAAGTTGGATTAGATTTAGTCAAAGGTCCCCTCTAAATTTATTTAGGGGGGATTTTATAATAAATTAACTTCATGCGGATACGTCGTCATTCCTTTCTTACGTATGAAAAATACGCACCGCGCGTTATTTCTTGGCTCATTTTTTGTCAGGGCATAAAATTAATTTATTATATGTTTAAAAAATTAGGGAGAAGCAAATGTCAAAAACAGCACTTATAACTGGATCAACAAGTGGCATTGGTGCGGGCATTGCTGAATCCTTTGCACGCCAAAAATACAATATTATATTAAATGGTTTTGGCAATATCGCTGACATTGAAGCGCAACAGAAATATTTAACAGACACATATGCGATTAAAACATTATATTCAGCCTGTGATTTATCCAAAGCAGATCAAATTGATGAAATGATAAAGACGGCCAAATCATCTTTTGGCTGTATTGATGTTTTAGTGAACAATGCGGGCATTCAATATACTGAAAAAATAGAAGATTTTCCACCTGAAAAATGGGATGCGATTATTGCTATTAATTTAACAAGCGCTTTTCATACGATCAGACATACAATTCCGATTATGAAAGAAAAAGGATGGGGGCGTATCATTAACATAGCCTCAGCGCATGGACTTGTTGCTTCTAAAAATAAATCTGCCTATGTCGCATCTAAACATGGCATCATCGGTCTTACAAAGGTCATAGCGCTTGAAACAGCAACTGTTAATATAACCTGTAATGCCATCTGCCCAGGTTGGGTAGATACGCCTTTAATGCGCAAACAAGTTGATGATAAAGCAAAAACTTTAGGCGTTTCATTTGATCAAGCTTTACTGGATATGGTGTCAGAAAAACAACCCTCTCAAAAATGCGCAACACCTCATGATATAGGCGAATTATGTGTTTTCTTAGCACGTGAGGAAGCCGCCCAAATAACGGGTGCGTCTTATTCTATTGATGGCGGTTGGACGACTGAATAAGTTATATAGTCGATAATAGCCATTGGGAGGATACATCGTCACGCCTCACTCATGTATATAGGGATACACTTCGTTCGTTGTTTCTTGTCTACTCCTCAAGTCTATCGACTATAACATTTTCCATTTAGGTTAATAGAGCCTCATTCTTCGTTCATGTAGGAAGAGACTCAATCTACGGGACAAAAAATGAAATTAAGCCCATTTTTAACTATCCCGCTTTCACACTCCGCAATTTATTTCTAAGAAGCGAAAACAATTTTTTACCAAAAGTCCTCCAAAAGAAGGCTTTTTTTTACCTCTCCCCTTGTGGGAGAGGTCGCGACCAAAGGGAGCGGGTGAG
>JAUXUR010000027.1 GCA_030680745.1 Alphaproteobacteria bacterium | reverse complement strand
CAAATGATTTGGAAATGCCGATTTTTAGGCATGAGATTTAAGGTGATTTTTGATGCCGAAAATTTCGACAGATAATTGTTTTACCTTAGAAATTTTTGGTTCAAAAAGCGACCAAAGGTCATCGGCTAAAAACGGTAGTTTCAGATTATTTGGGTATATGTGCACCAGGAATATCTTGTTTAATCTTTTCAGATTCACTGGTCGTAAAAACGGACACATGTTGATATAGCTCAAAATCAATTGAATGATTTTTTAGAAAATCGAGACATTTAACATGTGCCATACTTTTACAAAAATAAGACTTAATTAGCTGCTAAGCCTGGCGACACTTCATCAGGGAGTACACCCCTAGAAGAGCTACCTTCTTTGGGATTACCTGCCGCAAAGAATGTTAATTTGTCCGGAGATAAAAAGTCATTTGCTACTTTCTTGATTTGATCGGCACTCACGGCACGGATAAAATCATTTCTTTTTTCTAAGAAATCGATACCTAGTTTATCCTTTTGCATTCTAAGCAAAAATTGAGCAATTGATTTCGTATTATCAAGCATTAATGCAAAAGAACCCGTTATGTAGCTTTTAGCTTCATTAAGTTCTTCTTCTGTTGGACCAGTAATCGCTAAATTTTTGTAAACGGCTTTTATGACATCAAAACTTTCGTAAAAACGATCATTTTCTGTCGCACAAGATCCCATCATAAACTGCGTTTGATCAAGCCATTGCAATTGCGTATGAATGCCATAGGTTAATCCACGTTTCGTTCTAACCTCAGTCATCAAACGTGCTTGAAACGATCCACCACCCAATATTTGATTTAATATGTAAGCTGCATAAAAATCAGGATGATGACGATCGATGCCTTGTTGCATGAAAACCGATACTGTTTGAGGACGATCTGCTAATTGAATTGTATGGAGCTGCCCGTCAAGTATAGGCTGAATCGGTGACAATGCTTTAACAACATGTTTCTCAGTTAAATTACCAAAAAGATCATCCAGTGTTTTTGCGAGCTCTTCAGGTGTAATATCGCCTGCAACACCAATAATAAGGCCTTCTTTTGCAAAACGGTTTTTGACAAAATTTTTACAATCATCTTGTATAAAAGTTTTGACTGATTCTATTGTTCCAGATAATGGTCTACCATAAGGGTGATTTGGATAAACAGAAGCAAAAGCTTTTTCTGCAACTAAAATATTTGGATTTTCTTTTTTACGTTCAATACTAGCAATTGTTTGTTGACGAATACGCTCTAAAGGTTCCTCATCAAAACGAGGTTTCTCTAAAGCTTGTTTCAACAAATTAAGGGATTCATCTTTATTTTTAGAAATATATTGTACATTTCCATAAATACGATCTGAATCAGCATTAAATCCAAAACGCATCGCTAATTCATCAAGCTTACGTTGAAATGTTTCAGCTGTAAAATCCCCAGCGCCTTCATCCATCAACGCACATGTAAATTGCGACAATCCAGCTTTCTCGTTGCTATCTTGCCCTGCACCGCCTAAGAACGAAAACTGCATTGATACAAGTGGCACATTATGAGCTTCAATAAGCCAAGCTTCAATTTTATGCTTTGGACTGACTACTTTTTGAACTTGAGGTGCTGCAAAAACGAGTGAAGAAGACATAAGTACATATCCGACAATAATTGAACATTTTATTTTTTGTATCATTTTTTACACCTTTGGTCTTAAATAAGCAGTTACAGCTTTATTTGAGTCAAAAATAACACGCGCTACTTCCAAGACTTTTTCTTTTGTAACTGATTCAAGATGCTTATTCCATTCTTCAACATCAGAAATTTGCCCATTTCCTGTCAAAGCATGCCCAATTGCTTTTGCGCCTTTATCAAGAGAATCGCGCGCATATACAGAATCTGCATCTAATTTTTTCTTGATACGTATTAATTCTTCGTCATTAATACCATTAGCCAACAAATTAGTAATAATTTGATCTATTGACACTTCCAATAAAACTGGATCAACCGAAGGTGTTGGAACGGCGGCTATTGTAAATTTTGAATCATCTTTTTGACTATAAAAACCACAATCGATGCCTAAAGCTTGTTTATTTTTAATCACCAATTGATCATAGAAAATACTTGATTGCCCGCCCCCTAAAATTTCGGCAAGAACTTCACAGGCAACTTCTTTATCAGCATCCTTACCCGTAAATTTAGGCGCCCTATACATTCTAATCATTTGAGGTTGCGTCACTTGTGAGTGATGCAATGTGATTTTCTTTTCAATATGCGCAGGTGGTTCTGAAACACGCACTCTATTGTCAAGTTCGCCTTGTTTTAAAGGTCCGTAATATTGTTCCGCAAGTTTTTTTACATCATCAACTTTAACATCACCTGAAACAATTAAAATAACATTATTAGGCACGTAATGTTTTTGATAAAATTCCATGACTTGTTCACGCGTTAGCTCTTTAATTTCATTCATCCAACCAATAACAGGAATGCGATAAGGATGGTGAAGATAAAGTTGCGCCGTCATTTGCTCAATCATTAATCCCATAGGATTATTATCAACACGCGATTGTCTTTCTTCTAAAATAACTTTTTTTTCTGGAATAAAAACGTCATCTGTAATTTTAAGCCCTGTTAAACGATCGGCTTCAATTTCCATAATTTTTGCAAGATTTTCTTTGGCGATTTTAACATGATAAACCGTTACATCTTGAGATGTAAAAGCGTTGTTTTCGCCGCCCAATTCATGAATTATTTTGTCATATTGGCCAGGCGCTAATTTTTCTGTACCACGAAACATAAGATGTTCAAGAAAATGCGCTTTACCTGATTGACCAATCTTTTCATCAGCACCACCAACTTGTACCCATAAAGAGTGAAAAACAGCAGGGCTTGTAGGATTTTCAATCACAATACAGCGCATGCCATTGGCAAGTGTGAATTCTTTAGGATTAAATATACCAGCGCTCACTATATGCCCCCCATATACAAAAAATAATGTGCAAAAAAGAATAAGGATTTGTTTTTTCATTCAACGACCTTCCTTAACGATGTTTTAGACCGTTTAAAAAACAGCCACTTTTTTAGTTATTACTACGAACTCAGAAATAATATTAAATCAAAGAGTTCGCCGTTGCGCATTTCCCACCACCTAAAAGGGGCGGACTTAAAAGGAATGATACTACCATCCGTCATTGCGAGGGGCCCAAATTTAAAAGGGGGCCCATGGCAATCTCCTTGGAAAATTGAGATCGCCACACCCCCTACGGGGGTTCGCGATGACGATGTGGCGATTCGTCATTATAAACGGCCCAAATTTAAAAAAGGGCCGCGTGGCAATCCAGTAAAAATCAATATTTAAAACCTTTAAAAGGCTATTTTTCTGGATTGCTTCTTCGCCTTTAGCTCATCGCAACGACGGAAACCTAGATTTCTTAATATCTTGGTGTTATCGAGTTCGCGTTATTAATCTTCCACTTCAATTGTCTTTTTTTCATGCCCTAGTCTTTGCGCCTCAGCTTCAGGATCTAATGATTCATCATAACCCTGAATATCCTCGCCTGTCACTTCCCCAATTTTGATGTTTTCTTTTTTAGACAAATATTTTGTTTCTTTTTCAATATGTTCGCGCAAAAATGGATCTTCTTTTTTGCCAATTTTTTCAACTAATTTTACTTCGCCTTCGCTTTGCACATGATTATGTGCTTCAGGATGAACACCCGTTAATGCTTTCTTAGAAGCATCATCACGCCTTGTGTTATTCTTAGCACCCTTTGGTAAAGGAGGATGCAAATCATAATCAGGCGGTAAGGTCAAAGGTGTTTTGCTGGAAACTGCAAATTCGTCAGGCGAATATTTTGAAAATATGCCTTTGGCACAACCTGAAACCAAAATTGCAAGAGTCAAAACGCCTGCTAAATTTTTTAAAACCATCGTCAATTACCCTTTTTTTTACTTGCTAAAAAATCTTTTAGAATATCGGCTGCAAATAATATCGCACCGATTGTAATGGCACCATCTGCAATGTTAAAGGTCCAAAAATGATACCCCTTAAAATGCACATCGATAAAATCGAAAACACCGCCATGCAGAAACCGATCCATGAGATTACCTAAAGCGCCCCCTAAAATCAATCCATTGGCGATAGAAAAAAGATATCCTTTGCGTTGAAAAATCCAAAATACCAAAACCAATATAAGAATAATTGTTAAAATAGTTAAGACATAAAACGTCCAGGAAGAATCATTGTTGAACATCCCGAAACTAACGCCTTTATTCCAAGAAGGACTTAAATTTAAAAAATCAAAAACCTCCATGCTTTGAGGCGGATTTAACAAAATTTCCTGCGCCCAAAACTTTGACAATTGATCCAAAGCAAGAACAAGAATCGCAAAAAGAAACCCTATAATAATCATTTTTTATCTGCTTTTGTAAGATGTGATTGCATTTGAATACCCATTTTATCCCCTAAAGGATGAAAATGTGAAACGGTTGATTTTAAACGACTGGGATCAACAAAAGTATAGATTTGTGTCGTTGAAATATCAGCATGACCTAAAAGTTGTTGCAAACTTCTTAAATCTACCCCCCCTTCTAAAAGATGTGTTGCAAAAGCATGACGCACCACATGAGGCGATAAACGTATAGGATCAAGACCAGAAGTAATTGCTAATTTTTTTAACATTTGCCCAAAACCTTGTCGTGTTAAATGACCAGATTCGCTATTGGATGGAAAAACCCACATAGATTTATCTTTTTGAAGCAACAAATATTCTTTTAAAGCCTCTTGCGCTGAAACATGCAATGGCACCATACGCTCTTTATTGCCTTTGCCTTTGACAAGAAGAGCTGAAAAATTACGCAATATTTGTTCTTTCTTTAGGCCAACAAGCTCAGATACCCGCATACCCGTTGCATATAAAAGCTCAAGCAGCGTATATAACCTTAACCCTTCTATTGTTTTATTTTTGATGGAACAATCAATCAATAAAGTTACTTCATCAATAGATAATGTTTTAGGTAATTTTTTAGATTGATATGGAAAATCAATACCCTCACATAAATTTGACTTCAGATGATTTTCTGCAAAAAGAAATAAAAAAAACTGCCTTAAGGTTGATAATTTACGAGAAATCGTCCGTGAATCATAATGTTTCTGCGACAAAAATTGTAAATAATGCCTAATGTCATCCTGGATAAGATCAACGCAGTTTTTTTTTCCAAATTGGCTCAACATATAATCTTCAAACGCGCATAAATCTGCCTTATAGGCTGCACGTGTCAGATTCGCAACGCCTCTTTCAGCAGAGAGCATTTCTAAGAACAGCTCAATTGCATTAGCAATAAGAATCATTCGACAGATTGCTTGCGTTTAAAATAATCAATCGGAATTACTTTTTCAATTTTTGCAACAGGTGGAGGGATTTCACCATACATCAAAAAAAAGAATCCACCCACAACAACCGCAAGGAGTGAAAGATATAAGCCTCTAATTAGCCACTTCATGAATTTTCTTTCCCTAAAAGATGAAAGACATATTGCAACTTTATACCATCTCGTAGCATAAATATATATACCTAAACAACACGAAACTACTGTTTTTAGTCTATGACCTTTGGGCGCTTTTTGAACTAACAATTTCTAGGGTAATATAATTACCTGTCGTCATTTTTAGCAAAAAAAAATCACCTAAAACCTCATATATAAAAATCAGCATTTACAAATGCTTAGGTATAGATGTTACAGCTATTAAAGATGGACTTTCTTGAATGTCTAGTTTTGTTATCCTTATCATATTGTGCGTTATCGTACTCATTGTGCTGTCCGGATTTTTTTCGGCCTCTGAAACTGCATTAACAGCTGCGTCACGGGCAAAGATGCACATTCTTGAGAAAGAAGGCAATAAAAAGGCGAAGCTTGTTAATCATTTACGCGGCAATACCGAAGTTCTTTTAGGTACAATTCTTCTTGGTAATACGCTTATTAATTCCTTGTGCTCCTCTCTTATTACGAGTGTTATGACGCCAGTTTTTGGTGAAGCAGGTATTTTTTATGCAACAATTATAATAACTATATTGCTTTTATCTTTTAGTGAAATCTTACCTAAATCTTATGCGATTAATTATCCAGACAAATTTGCACTGTTTGTATCGCCTTTTATCAGTTTTATGACAAAAGTTCTTTCTCCTTTTGTAATCATCATTCAATTTGTTACGGATGGCATTTTAAAAATCTTTGGCGTCACTTTAGGTGGCAAAATTGGTTATGCTTTAGGTGACGAAGAATTGCGGGGAGCCATTGACCTCCACCATGATCCAGAATTTGGGACCAAAGGTAAACGCGCTATGTTACGCAGTATCTTAGATTTGCGTGACGTTGATTTAGAAGACATTATGATTCATCGTAAAAATGTTGAAATGGTTGATATCGATCTACCTACTAAAGACATTATTGAACGTATTTTGTCATGTCCTTATACACGTATTCCACTTTGGCAAAATGACCCTGATAACATTATTGGGGTGTTACATGCTAAAAATCTATTACGCGCCTTAAGGCAAAAAAATGATAAAGATATTAACATTCTTTCGCTTGCGCAAAAGCCATGGTTTGTACCTGAAACAACTTCATTATTTGAACAATTAACAGCTTTCAGGGAGCGCCACGAACATTTTGCTGTCATCGTTGATGAATATGGCACTTTTATGGGTATTGTCACATTAGAAGACATCCTAGAAGAAATCGTAGGTGATATCACTGATGAATATGATGTTCGTGTAAACGGTATTAAACAGGACGAAGATGGCACTTATCTTATTGAAGGCACAGTTACTTTGCGCGATTTAAACCGTGAATTGGGGTGGGATTTGCCCGTTGAAGAAGCATCTACCATTGCAGGATTATTGCTGCATGAATCCCGTGACATCCCAGACGTTGGGCAAGTTTTAGAATTTTATAATTTTCGTTTTGAAGTTATACGTAAACAAAAAAATCAAATTATTTTAATTAAAGTTACGCCACCCACACATCATAAAAATTAGTTTATATTTTTACTGAAACATACTTGATCAAGATAATTTTATAATCTACTGTGAAAATAATAAAAATAAAAAATGTGAGCATTCATGTTTAAGAATTATACTATATTTTCTTTTTTAATTACGCTATTTATTGCTACCAATCTTTATGGAAAGCCTGCGTTACCTTTAAAAGAAAAATCAATGCTAGCCGCAACTATTGCCCATTTTTCATATAAAAATCCTCATAAAACAACCAAAGATGGTCATAAAATTTATATGGATAAGGATACAAAGAAAGAATATAAAGTAGTCAACGAATTTACGTCTGATTCTGGTAAATATCGTGCAATTGCTTTAATGGATAAAGATAATAATCTGTTCTATTCTTACCGTGGCACAAAAGGAAAGGGTGACGTAAGAACTGATGCTATCATTGCCCTTAATATGCCGCTTTCTTATCTCTCTCAAAAAACGGGTAAAAAATTAACAATCAGTAATTCACTCAAGAAAAACACTGAACGTTCTGTCAATTTTTACAATGATACTCTTAAAAAACTTGATGATGCAAAAATAAAACATAAATCCGTGCTTGTTACAGGACATTCTTTAGGCGGCATGATGGCGCAAATCGTTGGTCACAAAACGGGTGCTGAAACACATACATTTAATGCCCCAGGTGCCTTAATAAAAGGATATTTTGATAAGCCAGGATATACAGATAATATTATAAATCATGTAAGGTCAACGGATTTAATAGGCAATTATGGCGCACATATCGGTCAAGTGGCACATTATAATCAATCGGCTAAAGATGGTTCTTTTTTAAAATATCCTCTTAATCAGCATAATGTTACATATTTTAAAAATGATATAAAACGTGGAATGACACCGAAAATGTATAAACATGGTAAAAGATAAGTGAAACTCCACGGGGCAAGCCCCACGGTATCAGCCTGTTACAAGTAAACTTGCCCTCTATTTAAAAGACACTAACAATCTGCAAGTTTCTTAAAAAATAGAGGGACTTCTTCATCCACGGGGCAAGCCCCATGGTTTTTCGTTAGAACTATAAAACTAAGCGTTTCTTGGAACCTATTATTGCGCTGATTTAGATAAATCTGCAGTCGTTTTATCACATTTCATCGCATGATCCATTATTTCTTTTTCTATATTCGCAATGGCTGTCGCATCAGTTGATTTTGAACCAATAAAAGCAGTTAAAGCAGAAGTAATCGATGTAGATGCGCCTTGTTGTTGCATCTCATATTCATTCAGCTTTTTCATAGCTTCTTCTTTTTTGCCTTCTTTGGTATCTTTACCTAAAACACCTCTGAGCGCATCGCCTGCAGCGCGACGTTTTGAATCAGAAGGCGCCAATAATTGTCTTGTGTTTTCAATGTTTTGTTTGCATTTTTGTTGGTTTGCAGCCCATAATTGCTGTAATTCAGCAGGTGTTTTATCATGCATTCCAACTGCAAATGATTCAGATGAACTTATCAAGACAAGCGCAGCAAACATCAATGTTAAATTTCTCATATTTTCCTCCGGTTTTTATTATATCGATAAACACGTTACTATTTTTTAGCAAAATATTTATCATTACCCTATTGTAACAAACAGTATACTTATTTTTTTATCTAACCACAATATCTTAGAAATACTATATTGTTTTCACTTTTGGTTAAGAGAGAGAACGAGAGGTAAACTATAGCGTTTTCGCTTTAGATTAAAAAGACATGAGAAACGAAGCGCATTGATTTCCTACATAAGGGACGAATACGCCCTATCAACCTAAATAGAAAACACTTTTTTACTTTTTCTCATTCAGGTAAAAAGTTGAACTTTGAGGCACATTAACAATTACTTCAGGTCCAAATCTCTTCGTTTCTAACTCTTTTATTTTCCTTACAAGCCAATCTTGAAACTCAGCTTCATATTTTTCTCCAACAACACCCCAAAATTCATAATCAAACGGAAAAACGGTACCCGTTTTATTTTGAACGTCAGGTAACATCATTTGCGTATCACGTCTCAACATTTTATAAGATCGTTTGGTAGGTGGTCCGTAAGGAATAAGCTCGGCAAAGTCAGCTTGACGTCTTAATGGCGCCATATAACGCAACAATTGATAAGCTGCATCCTTATGATGTGAGTTCTTAAGAATTACCCAGTAATCTATTGAATAAATTGCATTTTTCCAAATCATTCTAAAATTATTGCCATCTTTAATCGCATTGGCAATACGCCCATTATAACCAGCAGACATTACAACATTTTTGGTTTGTAACCATTGTGACGGTTGCGCACCTTCTTCCCACCATTCAATATGGGGTAAAAGTTCTTCTAATTTTTTGAGTGCTTGTTCAAATCCATTTGGCGCACGCAAAATAGTATAAACATCTCGTCCCTGTACCCCTGCTGCTAACAAAGCAATTTCATAGGTGAAACGTGCCGTTTTACGCAATCCTCTTTTCCCAGGATATTTCTGAACATCCCAAAAATCAGCCCAAGATTGAGGTGGATTTTCTTGAAAAATGTCTTGATTATAAGCCATAACCATGGCCCAAATGAAAGAGCCAACACCGCAATTATGAGTTGCACCACGCACATATTCGCTTTTCTGACCAATTAAATTCCAATTCAGCGTTTCAAAATAATTATTGCGACAACCTTCAACAAGATCTGACGCTTCCACCTGAACAAGATCCCATTCTGATTTATCTTTCTTTGCCATTTCAGCTATTTGAGAGATTCCACCATTATAATTAATCTCTTTTATCTTTTTGCCAGATTCCTTTGAAAATGGCTCAAAAAAAACCTCACGCTGCGCATCCTGGGTAATACCACCAAAAGATACAATCGACAAATCCTCACCTGATTCTTCAGCGTAAAGGGGTTGGCTCAATATAACAGTAAAAGCGATCCAAATTTTTTTCATTTTGTTTATTTCATTCTCTATTGTATGCGTTCTCTAAAGTAACCTCAGAAAAATAATAACACCATATCAACATAAAGTTAACCCAGCACAACTATCCAGATTATGAGGTTAAGTCTAGAAAGTGCAAAACCAGAACGGCGTGTACTTCTTCATACATGTACCGCCAGTTTTAAATTTCTGGGTAGCCCTGACGACGAATTTGCCCATAATCTAAATAGCTTCGTAATTATAGTGAGTAAACTTTATGCTCAGACAAGGAATGACGCGCGATGCGTATTCTTCATACCTGAGAAAGGGTTGACCCGTATCAGTGTAAGTTAACCAAACTATCCAGATTGTGAGGCGAAGTCTAGAAAGGGCGAAAACCGGAAAGTCGTGTACCTCTTTGTACATGAGTACCGGAAGTATAGCCCTGACGCCGAATTTGCTCATAGGATGGGTAGTTATATAAGGCCTTTTGCTTGTACCATTTCGTATGTTGTCTGCAACGCCTTTTTAAATTTATCCACCGTTTCATCAATATGTGCTTCTGTAAAAATAAGCGGCGGACAAAAAATAATCACATCATCCAGCGATCTTAGCATCAATCCGTAATCTTGTGCTTTTTTCATTAAATATGGACCAACGGCATCATTGGGACTAAAGGATTCTTTTGTCTTTTTGTTCGCAACAAGTTCTATGCCACCTAAAAAGCCAATGCCCCTTACCTCGCCCACAATCGGATGATCGGATACTTCACGTAAACGCTTTTGTAAATAAGGCCCTAAGTTTCGAACATGACCGACAAGATCACGTTCCTCGTAAATTTTGATGGCTTCTAATGCCACAGCACTCGACACTGGATGTGCCGTATTGGTAAACCCATGCCCAAATACATGAAATTGGTGACTATATTCTTTAATTGCTTCATGCATCGGTCCTGTAATTAAAAGCGCCGATATTGCTTGATAAGCAGAGGACATACCTTTCGCAAAAGTAATCATATCAGGTTGAATATTAAAGGTTTCACATCCAAATAAATTACCGGTTCTACAAAAACCCGTAATAACTTCATCGGCAATCATTAATATATCGTATTGTCTTAAAACTTTTTGAACCTCTTCAAAATAATTTTTGGGTGGGACGATCACGCCCCCTGCCCCCATCACGGGTTCTGCAATAAAGGCTGCAATTGTATCAGGGCCTTCTTTTTCAATTAAGTTTCTTAGGTTTTTAACCAATCTATGGGTGAATTCTTCTTCAGATTCGCCATCCTTGCCATAACGCCAATAATGCGGACAATCCGTATGGAGAATATTTTTAATCGGCAAATCAAAGCCAGCATGCACATGCGGCAATCCTGTTAAACTACCAGCAGCAATGGTTGTGCCATGATACGCCTTCAAGCGTGCAATAATTTTTTTCTTTTTAGGACGATTCATTGCATTATTGTAATACCACACAAGTTTTACAGCCGAATCATTGGCTTCCGATCCAGAATTGGCAAAAAAAACTTTTTGCATAGGACCATTTCTTGCCGAAGATGGCGTAATTTGTGTTAATTTTTCAGCAAGATCAACAACGGGCCCATGACTTTTATTATTGAAAATATGATAAAAGGGAAGCTTCTTCATTTGCGCATAGGCAACTTCAATCAATCTGGATTCTGAATATCCTAATGACGTACACCATAACGCAGCCATAGCGTCTAAATATTTATGACCATCTATATCATATAGATAAACACCTTTACCCTCTTGTAAAACAAGTGGTCCAACGCGTCCATGTAGATCCAAATCCGTAAATGGATGAATCACATGGGCTATATCACGTTGAACGTAATCTTCTTGTGAAATAATTGGCTGATGATTTGCTGTCATTTTTTTCCCCTTTTCAACAATCATACTGAATTTTAAATAGAATAATAGTCAGCACGTTAGAGCTATTTTTGTTTTTAAGGTCTTGCTACACTGTATTTAAATAAAAATTTTGGAGGATTCCATGCGCTATTTCAATAAATTTTTAAGATTTGCAACACTACCGACAATACTTTTACTAAATTTGCATCAAGTCAATGCAATCGACCTTGACCTTAAACCGCTTACATCAGGACCAATTGTAAATGGTGTTGATAATGGAGATACAAATGAATCCCATAATAAGGTTCATCTTTGGGGGCGTGCCGGCGATAAACACCATAAAGATTATTATATAGTTGCGCGCCTTAAAACAGGTGATGCAGATTTTGAACCACTAAAATTTACAAAAGTTGACAGCCTCAATGATAAAATAGGCATCATTCCATTTCCTGAATTACAAATCAATACACCTTACGAATATCAAATAGGCTATATTAAAACAAAAAAAGATGTCAAATTATCCGCTGATAATATCACTATCAATAATTGGGATCACGCATCTACAGGTAAATTCCATACACCGAATCCTAATGCCGAACAATTTTCTTTTGTATTTGGATCCTGTTTTCGCTATACCGACGTCTTAGGGTTTAATCTTTTCGACTCAGATAATGATATTATTTTTAATGCCATTTCAGAGCAACTTAAAGAAGATACTGCAAATAGCTTTTTTTTACGTATTGGCGATAATGTCTATCTTGATCCCATCGGCAAAATTGGCTTTGGGCAATCAAAAAGTTTAAGCCAGATGCGCGGTCTTTATCAAACAGTATGGGGATTGCCAAATTATAAAAATTTACTTGCAAATACAATCACATATAGCCAAGAAGATGATCATGGTTCGGGTTTTAACAATGTTGTACCATCAGAAGAAGTAAAGGATGCAAATATCGTTGCACACGCAATGAAAGCATTTTTTGAATATCAAAAATGGGATGGACCAAACGGTTCACAAAAATTCTATTACTCTTTTTCCAGAGGTCCCGCCGAGTTTTTTGTATTTGACACACGTCAAGAACGCGTTACACATACGACAGATAAAGACGGTAATGATCAAATTCCTCATGTAATAAGTGATGAGCAATTTCAAGTTTTTCAAAAATGGATTCAAAATCCAGCCATTAAAGATAAAGTTAAATTTGTTGTATCCTCGATCCCCCTCATTTCATCAAATGACATAGATTCTTGGGGAGGATTTCCTATACAACAAAAACAAGTCGTTGAAACAATATTAGGCAATGATCTTGATGGAACGCCGATTTCAAAAGTATTCCTACTGACAGGTGATGGTCATTGTACCCATGGAGGTACTTATACCATTAGTAATGATGAAGAAAAAGTAATTGGAACACTTACAGAAATAATGTCTTCTGGTTTAAAAGCCATTAATTTTGGAAAACAAGAGGATTTTCCTGATTCTATTGATACACGTGAAAGCAATGGATTACATTTTATTAAAAAAGATGAAACGCCAATCTTTCCAGATTCAAGCGCTATAGATAGTTGTTTGGGTAAAGCTGTAAGTGTCGTTCATCAAAATGTTGATTCTGTGTTTGTACGTATGGATATTGATATGCCTGGAAATGCATTAACCATGAACACATTCAATCAAAACAATGTATTGCTTGGTTCAAAAGCCTATCCAATTATGGCTCAATAATCTTAATTTACTAGCCCTGACCCAATCGGGGCTAGTATAAATCCCCGTCATAAAAAAAAGGATACAAATCATTAGTAAAACGATATCTGTTCCAATGAATCAACAAAATTTAGCCCATAAATCCCTTATTATTGGTGCCATCGGTATTGTTTATGGTGATATTGGAACAAGTCCTTTATACGCGCTTAAAAGTTGTTTTGTTATGGGAAATCTTCCTGTAGATGAAACAAATATTCTAGGCCTTATAAGCATTATTATGCTAACGCTTTTTTTGATTGTTTCCATTAAATATGTAAGCTTTGTATTAAAAGTCGATAATCACGGAGAAGGCGGCATCCTCGCTTTATCTTCTTTGTGTTCAAAATTAAATTTGGGTTCCTTTAAAGCACTTCCCATTATTTTGGGTATTATTGGGTGTGGTTTGTTTTTCGGCGATGGCGTTATCACACCTGCAATTTCAATACTTAGTGCTGTCGAAGGGCTCAAGCTTATTTCACCTGTTTTTTCAGAGCATATTATTTGGTTAACGATTATGATTCTTTTGGGTCTTTTTTATATTCAAAAAAAAGGCAGTGGTTATATCGGCCAATTTTTTGGTCCCATTATGATTATTTGGTTCTTAACCATTGGCCTTTTAGGCTTAGCACAGATAATTCAAACACCTTTTATTTTAAAAGCATTAAATCCTTTTTATGCGATCCAATTTTTTTACAATAATGGATTTTTAGCCCTGAAAGCCATGGGCGGCATATTTCTTGTGGTCACAGGCGCTGAAGCGCTTTACGCTGATTTAGGACATTTTGGCAAAAAATCGATTACACTTTCATGGCATTATTTTGTTTTGCCGGCTTTGCTTCTCTCTTACTTAGGCCAAGGCGCATTGCTCCTTCAAACACCTGAGGCCATTTCGAATCCTTTTTATCTATTAGTGCCCAAAATAGGCCTTTATCCACTTATTATTCTTTCAACACTTGCCACGATCATTGCTTCTCAAGCCATCATATCAGGCGTTTTTTCAATTGCATGGCAAGCCATTATGTTTAATTATTTGCCGCGTATGAAAGTCATTCATACGTCTTACAAACAAATTGGCCAAGTATATTTACCCGCTATTAATACCATTCTTTGCATATTCACTATTATGGCCGTTTTAGGATTTCGTAGTTCTGAAAATTTAGCTGTTGCTTATGGTTTAAGTGTATCTGGTAGCATGCTTATTACAACAATGATGGTTTTACTCGTTGCCTATCTTAAATGGGAATGGAAACTTTATAAAATCGCTCTTATTTTTATCCCCTTTATCTGTTTAGACTTACTTTTCATTATAACAAATTTAGCAAAATTTTTCGAAGGTGCCTGGTACGCAGTTTTGCTAACCTTAATAATTATATATACAATACGTGTTTGGATTCAGGGAAATAAGGCAATTATATATCAAGGAACCATCCATCATAAATCCTTAGAAAAATTCATGACGGATTATGTAAAAAAATACAATCAACGCATTCCAGGAACCGCTATTTTTATGACACGAGATCCCAATAAAGCACCCAATTCGTTACTGGTACATTTGCGACATAATAAATTTTTGCATGAGAAATTAATCTTTGTTTCCGTCATCACAACAGATTCACCTTTTGATCATCACAAAGATAAATTTTCTTTTGATCTTCTTTGTGCGAATCAATACAGAATTAATGCAAGATTTGGTTTCAAAGAAGATCCTAATTTACATAAAATTATCCATTGGGCAAAATCACAAAAACTCATTGAAAAAGATGAAGAATTATCATTCTTCTTAAGCAAAGGAATTGCCGTAAGCTCTCCTCAGCCTTTCTTAAACGGTTTTAGCGAGACTTTTTATATTTATCTATCTAAGAATTCTCTTGCAGCCTATGAATTTTACAAAATTCCGCATGATAAAGTTATCGAATTAGGGGTCAGATATAAGATATAGTGAAATGACTTGACGCTACAAGTGGCGGGCACCATCCCTCCTCCTACGTCCCGCGGCCATATCATTACCCATAAACATACTAGCCTATTGATAATTAATAACTATTTTACATCCCCTCCTACGTCCCGCGACTTGTCCGCGGGATCCAGAAAGTAAATAAAGAAGATGTCATTGTCCA